>CP097466.1:6300000-6489671 GCA_041874725.1 Duganella sp. BuS-21
TTGATTGGCAAGGGTCCGAAAAGCCGCAGTGTGAACGCGCTCCTCGTTCACTGGATCTCGCTCCAAAAAGAAAAGAATGCCTCGGCCGAAGTATGCCGCCATTTTACTCAACTGATTGAAGGTCAATCCTTTCCCCTCGCCCTCAACCACGCTTTCCAGCGTTGGCAGCGAGATGCCGAGTTCCGTAGCAAGAACCGCTAAGCTAATACCGTAATCGTCGCAGCACCAGACGATACGTTCGGGGTTGATTGAGCGGATGCGTTCCATAGATAAATTATACATGCGGAAATTTGAGATCCACTGGAATGTCAATTTAATCACATTGATACTCCAAATCCCGCCTGTTCACAAGCGGCCCGCTAACGGATGTGGGAAAATACCGCCTCAGCAAACAAAGAGGTCGTCCCCCATGTCCGCCACCCGCCGTAACGCCAATCTCATCAAAACGCCCGAGCAAATGGTTCAGGCCCGCGTCGCCGCCCAGTTGGCGGCCGACGTGCTGACCATGATCGCTCCGCACGTCAAGCCGGGCGTGACTACGGCCTACCTCGACCAGCTGTGCAACGACTACATCGTCAACGTGCAGCAGGCCATCCCGGCCAACGTCGGCTACGGCGGCTTCCCGGCCACCGTGTGCAGCTCGGTCAACCACGTGGTCTGCCACGGCATCCCGTCGGCCGAGCAGGTGCTGAAGAACGGCGACATCATCAACATCGACGTGGCCGTCATCAAGGACGGCTGGCACGGCGACACCAGCCGCATGTACTACGTGGGCGAGCCGTCCAAGTCGACCCGCAAGCTGGTCGAAACCACCTACGCCGCCATGTGGGCCGGCATCCGCGCGGTCAAACCGAAGGCGACGCTGGGCGATGTGGGCTTTGCGATCCAGACCGTGGCCGAGAAGGCCGGCTACAGCGTGGTGCTCGATTATTGCGGCCACGGCATCGGCATGGTCTACCACGAAGATCCGCAGGTGACGCACTACGGCCGCCCGGGCCAGGGCATGGTGCTCAAGCCGGGCATGCTGTTTACCATCGAACCGATGATCAACGCCGGCAAGGCTGCGACGAAGGAATTGAGCGACGGCTGGACCGTCGAGACGCGCGACAAATCCTTATCGGCGCAATGGGAACACATGGTCCACGTGACCGAAACCGGTTTTGAGGTGCTGACCCTGGCGCCGGGCGAAACCGGCGCCAAGTCCAACATCCCGAACGCCATGCCGGCCGGCGCGGAAGAGATCAGCGCAGGCTGAGTTTCAGGGCCGGCTTTTCGCCGTAGTCTTCGTAGCGCTCGTTGATGCCGGCCACGCAGTAGGTGAGTTCTTCCACGATGTCGGGGACGGCGGCCTTCATCGCCTCGGCGTCCTTGATGACGATCTCCAGCACTTCATTCGGCTTCAGGCGGAACTTGCTCATGCCGTCTTCATCGCGCAGATAGCTCAGGCAGTCCACCCAGGCATCCATGGTATTGCCGTAGGAATCCGGGAAGCCCATCGCGGCTTTGCACTCGGCGTGGAAGTCGTTGAAATCCTTGATGGCTGCGCCATTCAGTTCTGCGGTTGCCATTATTTTTTCTCCGGGGCATCGGTGACGAAGCCCAATTTTGTTAGTCCGTTGCTCTGCGCCGCCGCCATCACCTGGGCCACCACTTCGTAGCGGGTGTCCTTGTCGGCGCGCAGTTGCAGTTCCGGTTGCGGGTCCAGCTTGGCCGCTTCGACCAGGCGCGATGCCAGCACCTCACGCTCGACCGGATCGTTATTCCAGAATATCTTGCCCTTGCCGTCGATCGACAGCGTGACCGTGGCCGCCGGCGCCGATTCGGCGGGCTGGGTTTGCGCCTTCGGCAGCTCCAGCTGCACCGAGCCGGTGAACATCGGCGCCGCCAGGATGAAAATCACCAGCAGCACCAGCATCACATCCACCATGGGCGTGACGTTGATCTCGGCCATCGGGCCGGGATTGCGGTGGTGATTGAATGCGCCGAAGGCCATGGCTTACTTCTTCGTCAGATACGCGTGCAGGTCGTGTGCGAAGGCGTCCAGCTCCGCCAGGGTCAGGCGGTTGACGCGGTTGAAACCATTGTAGGCCAGAACGGCGGGAATGGCGACCGTCAGGCCGATGGCCGTCATCACCAGCGCCTCGCCCACCGGGCCGGCTACTTTGTCGATCTGCACCGTGCCGTGCGAGGACACATTGGCCAGCGCATGGTAAATGCCCCAGACGGTGCCCAACAGGCCGACGAACGGCGCGGTGGCGCCGATCGAGGCCAGCAGCGTCAGGCCGGCTTCGAGGCGATTGGTGGCATGCTGGATGGCGCCGCGCAGCACGCGCGTGACCTGCGCCGCGCGGTCCATCTCGCCGCCCAGCGACGGCTGGTCGGCAGCCTTCAGCTGCGTCGCGCCTTGCTGCGCCAGCGGCAGGAAAATCTTTTCGGGGTCGGCCAATGTCAGCAGGGCCACGCCATCGGGCATGCTCGGCGCATCCCAGAACGCCTGCACGGCAGGCGCGCTGCGGCGGATGCGCCAGGCGGCAAATCCCTTGGCCAGGATGAAGAACCAGCTTACCAGCGACATCGCCAGCAGCACAAACGCAACCGCGTGGCTGATGGCGTCGCCCTGCTCCCAGAAACGGCTCAGGGTGAATTGGCTGGCGGCGGGATTCATTGGTCGTTCAGATCGTTCAGGCCAAGCACGTCGTACATGTCGAACAGGCCGGTCGGCTTGTCGGCCAGGAAGCGGCAGGCGCGCAGGGCGCCGTGGGCGTAAGTAACGCGGCTGCTGGATTTGTGGCTGATCTCGATGCGCTCGCCGATGCCGGCGAACAGCACGGTGTGGTCGCCGACGATGTCGCCGCCACGGATGGTGGCGAAGCCGATCGACGATGGATCGCGCTCGCCGGTCACGCCTTCGCGCGCGAACACGCCGCACTCTTTCAAATCACGGCCCAGCGCATCGGCGATCACCTCGCCCATTTTCAGCGCGGTGCCGGACGGTGCATCGACCTTGAAGCGGTGGTGGGCTTCGATCACTTCGATATCGTAGCCGGTCGACAGCGCCTTGGCGGCCTGCTCCAGCAGCTTCATGGTGACGTTGACGCCGACCGAGAAGTTAGGCGAGAACACGATCGCGGTTTTCCTGGCCGCTGCGGCGATCGCGGCCTTGCCGGCGTCGTCGAAACCGGTGGTGCCGATCACCAGCTTGATGCCGTGCTCGGCGCAGTATTTCAGGTGTTCGAGGGTGGCTTCCGGACGGGTGAAATCGATCAGAAACTGCGCACCGGCCAGGCCCTTGGCGAATTCCGACGCCACCGGCACGCCGGCCGGCTTGCCGAGGAAGGCGGCGGCGTCGGCCTGCTCCGAACCGGCGCGGTCCAGCGCACCGGACAGGCGGGCGTCGCCGGCGTTCTGCACGGCTTCGATCAGGATGCGGCCCATGCGGCCGCCGGCGCCGGCGATGGCGATGTTCAATTCGGTCATGCTCAAATCCTTGTTATTTCTTGTCGTTGCCGATGGTCACGCCCACCGGCGAAGCGGCGGCCGGGTTGTCGGTGCCCGATGGCAGCGGCGCGGTCGGCGCCGGCTTGGCCAGGGCCGCCTCGGTGGCCGCTTCCTTCTTCAGGTTCGGCGCCGGGCCGGCGATGCGGGCGATGTATTCCTTCTCGGTCGGCAGATTGCCGCCTTCCCAACGCTCGACCTTGCCGTCCTTGTCGAAGAACACGATCACGCGGCTGGTGGTGGTTTCGCCGCTGCCCTTGGCCAGGCGGAAGGCGTAGTCCCAGCGGTTGGCGTGGAACGGATCGGCCAGCAGCGCGGTGCCGAAGATGAAGCGAACCTGGTCCTGCGTCATGCCGACTTTCAGCTGCGCCAGCATCTCTTCCGACACGAAGTTACCCTGCTGGATGTCTGGACGATAAGGCGACAGGAACCACATGAAACGCTGCAGCTTGGTGATGGTGGTCGTTTGCGCGCCCTTGCTGGCGTCCAGCGTCGGTTCGCTGTCTTTCACTTCGGTCGATTTCTCGCCCAGCGTGGTTTTGGTCGCGCAGCCGCCCAGCGCCAGCGCTACGCACACGGCAGCGGCCACGGGAGTGAAACGGTGCAACAAAGACTGCGAAAAAGCCTGGGTGACGCGCATAAAAGTCCTCAATCTGGTCCAGCGTAAGTGCCGAAAAACGCTATATCATAAAGCACCCGGTGCGGGATGGGGCAAATCTTTGCAACTGTAAAATTCCCGCAGGAAACTTATGCCGCCCCGCAATTAGGTGCGGTGGGAGTCGGAGTACGTTAAACTAACGGCTAGCTAATCGCCAACTACACAAAGAGTCTCCATCATGGGTAACAATCCTGCCGACCTGAAGGCCAGCGGCCTGAAAGCCACGCTGCCACGCATCAAAATCCTGGACATCTTCCAGAACAGCGAAGTGCGCCACCTCACTGCCGAGGATGTCTACAAGATCCTGCTGGCCGAAAACATGGACGTGGGCCTGGCGACGGTCTACCGCGTGCTGACCCAGTTCGAGCAGGCCGGCCTGCTGAACCGCAACCACTTCGAAACGGGCAAGGCGATCTTCGAGCTGAACGCCGGTTCGCACCACGACCACCTGGTGTGCGCCGACTGCGGCCGCGTGGAAGAGTTCTACGACGAAGCGATCGAAGAGCGCCAGCACGCCATCGCCAAGGAGCGCGGCTTCAAGATCGCCGAGCATGCGTTGGCCATCTACGGCAACTGCACCAAAACCGCCTGCCCGCACCGCCCGTAAAAACCCGGTTTAATTATGGCTGAGCGCGTTCGATAGCAGCTTGGCCGTGATGTCGACGATCGGGATCACCCGTTCGTAAGCCATGCGCGTTGGGCCGATCACCCCCAGCGTGCCGACGATCTTGCCGTTGGCCGTGTACGGCGCGGTGACCACGCTCATCTCGTCCATCGGCACCAGGCTCGATTCCCCACCGATATAGATCTGCACGCCGCTGGCCTTGCTCGAGACGTCGAGCAGCTGCATCAGGCCGGTCTTTTGCTCGAACATGTCGAACATCTGGCGCAGCGAACTCATGTTCGAGGACAGGTCGCTCACCGACAGCAGGTTGCGCTCGCCCGAAATCACCATATTGTCGCTGTTGTCGGCCATCGCCTCGCTGCCGGCCTCCACCGCCACCTGCATCAGGCGGCCCATGTCGTCGCGCAACTGGCGCAGCTCGCTTTGCAGGCGCGTGTGTACTTCGTCGAACGCCAGCCCGCCGTAATTCTGGTTGATGTAGTTGGCCGACTGCACCAGCTGCGAGGGGCTGTAGTCGACATCGGTCAGCAGCAAACGGTTCTGCACGTCGCCGTTGGGCGCCACGATCACCAGCAGGATGCGCTTTTCGCCCAGGCGCAGGAATTCGATCTGCTGGAACACCAACTCGCGGCGCGGGCTCAGCACCACGCCGGCGAACTGCGACAGCGACGACAGCATCTGCGCCGCGTTGGTGATCATCTTCTGCGGCTGCGGCGACTGCAGGCGCGCGCCCATCGACTGCTCGTCCATGGTCTGCACCGTCAGCAGGGTGTCGACAAAGATGCGGTAGCCGCGCGGCGTCGGCACCCGGCCGGCCGAGGTGTGCGGACTGGCCACGTAGCCGAGCTCCTCCAGGTCCGCCATGATGTTGCGGATGGTGGCCGGCGACAGGTCCAGGCCGGAAATCTTGGAGAGCGCGCGCGACCCTACCGGCTGGCCGTCCGCGATATAGCGCTCCACCAGGGCCTTGAGCAAAGTTTGTGCGCGTGTATCGAGTTGCATGCTAAGTTTCAGTGAGTATCAGTGATGGCAGAGGGTGAAGCTGTCCTTATTATGCACTTCTATCCCCCATCTGCCCACGTATCCATTCCAGTAGTTCATCAAAAGTCGCGCAAATGGCGTCCGGCGTGACGCCGGCCTCCAGATGGGCGCGGCTGCCGTGGCGGTTCATCCAGACCGCGCGCAAGCCGGCGGCCTGCGCGCCCTGCACGTCCAGCCGCAGGTCGTCGCCGACGTAGACCGCATCGGTGGGCGCCACGCCCATGGCCGCGCAGGCCGCGCGGAAAATGGCCGGGTCCGGCTTGGCACTGCCGAACTGCGACGACGACAAGGTGTACTCGAAATGGTGGTTCATGCCGATGACGTCAAGATCGGCGTTGCCGTTGGTGATCACACCCAGCCGCAACATGCCCTGCAGCAGCGGCAGCACCGGCAGCACGTCGGCATACGGCGCCACCAGGTTGCGCTGCACGGCGAAGTGCTGCATCGCACCTTCGATATGGGCCGGATCCTCGCCGGTTTCGGCAAACACCTCGGCCAGCGCCTCGCGCCGCAGCTGGTACAGGTCGGCGATGAGCTCGGGCCGGCGCTCCAGCAGCGCCATGCGGCGTACCCGCAGCTCGGCCACACTGAACGCCTGCGCCATCCTGGGCGCGCGCTCGGCCAGCCAGGCATGCCAGCTGGCTTCAGCGGCGATGATGACCGGGCCGATCGGCCACAGGGTATCGTCCAGATCGAACAGCAAAGCAAGGGGGCGGCGGGAAGTCATGGCAAAGGCACACTAGTAAGTCTATGGTAAGCCCATGGTAACATCACGATTATCCCGCTGGAGATCGCGTGCTGTTATCCATCCTGAGACGCGGGGCCCTGCCCCTGCTGCTGGCCGGCTGCGCCGCCACCAATACCGCGCCGCCGCCGGACTTCACGTCGTACGTGGTGATGGGCGAATACGGCGCCGCCGTGGCGCGCGTGCTGATCGATGCCGCCGCCTGCCCCGAGATCGTGCTCGACCAGCGTCCCCAGCCGATGACGCTGCGCGCACCGGCCGCCACCATTGCCCTGCGCACCACGCCGTTTGCCCCGGCCGATTCCAAGCCCGCCGAATTCCCCCTGCTGAGCTGCGAAGCCACGCTGCCGGCAGGCACCGCCAGCGCCCGCGTGTTTGGCCGCGCCCTGCCGCTGCCGAAATCCGCGCCGCAGCGCATCGTGGTCATCGGCGACACCGGCTGCCGCCTGCAAAAAAGCAGCAACAGCTACCAGGCCTGCAACGATGGCGCGCAATACCCGTTCGCCACCGTCGCCAGACAGGCGGCCGCCTGGAAGCCGGACCTGGTAATCCACGTGGGCGACTACCACTACCGCGAAAACGCCTGCCCGGAAGGCAATGCCGGATGCGCCGGCAGCCCCTGGGGCTACGGCTGGGACGCCTGGGACGAGGATTTCTTCGCGCCCGGCGCCAAACTGCTGGACGCCGCCCCCTGGATCATGGCGCGCGGCAACCACGAAAATTGCCTGCGCGGCGGCCAGGGCTACTGGCGCTTCCTCGATCCACGTCCGCTGCTCAAGGGCCGCGACTGCAACGCCGCAGCGGACGACGCCACCGGCAACTACAGCGATCCCTACGCCGTCCCCGTCGGCCAGGACACCCAGTTGCTGGTGCTCGACACCGCCTACACCAGCTGGAAAGGCCTGAAACCGGGCGACCTGGCCTACGACAAGTACCGCGACCTGTACCGCAAGCTGGACGCCCTGGCGCAGCGCGCGCCGCACAACATCGGCATCTCGCACCATCCGCTGCTGGGCATGGGCGCGGACCGCAAGGCGGACGGCAGCATCGTGCTGCTGCCGGGCGACGCCGGCCTGCAGGCGGCGCTGGGTTCGCTCAATCCGCTGCTATTCCCGCCGTCGGTGCAGGCGATGCTGTCGGGCCACGTGCATTTGTGGCAACAGCTTAGCTTCTCCAGTCCGCATCCCAGCCAGTTCATCGCCGGTTTTTCCGGCACCTCGGAAGACACGGTGCCGCTGCCGGAGCGGCTGCCGCCGGGCGTGACGCCGGCGCCGGGCGCCGTGGTCGAGCACTTCAGTTCATGGGTGGACGGCTTCGGCTACATGACCATGGAGCGGCGCGGCGCCGGGCAATGGCTGGTGGAAGTGCACGACCTGCAAGGCCAGGTGCGCAACCGTTGCCGGCTGAACGGCAAGCGATCGCAATGCGACGTGGCTCAAGTTAAGTAAACAGCAAGAAAACATGCTGTTACATCTACGCTTGCATGCATTGAGGCCTGCGCGTTGGCAAATGCACTAAAATACGCCGCACAAGTGTAATATGCTGCCTCCCGTGCGTGCTGCCGGGCCCTATTCGTTTTGGAGAGAGAGTTTTATGAAAAGTTCGTATCTGCGTGCGGGTCTCGCCCTGCTGACTGCTGTCATCCTCAGCGCCTGCGGCGGCAATAACGGCAATCTCGGCCTGCAAGGTCAGATCGTGTACAGCGGTCCGGTCAAGTCGGGACTGGTATTGATCAACAATGGCAACGGCGAAAAGCTGACCATTGAAACCGGCGCCACCTATTTCGCCTTCACCAAGCTGCTGGGCAGCGACGAAGGCTTCGACGTGCAGATCGCCACCCAGCCGGCCGGTGCCGATTGCAAGGCCACCAACAACTCCGGCAAGGCCAATGCCTACAACATCTACGTGACCATCACCTGCACCGCCAATCCATACGTGCTGGGCGGCACCGTCAAGGGCCTGAGCGGCACCGGCCTGGTCCTCGCCAACGGCTCCGATACCGTTGCCGTGCTGCCGTCGGCCACCGCCGGCGCCGATGTCAGCTTCAAATTCCCGACCCAGGTATCCAACGGTTCCCTGTACGGCGGCACCGTGCTGACCCAGCCTGCCGGCCAGACCTGCGCCTTCGACAAAGCGCTGAATCCGGGCACCATGCCGAACGCCAACCAGCTCGCCCTGCTTGTCAATTGCACCAACAACTAAGCCGCCGGCCGTTTAATCTTTGGAGAATTACATGAAATTTTCGTACCTGAGCGCCGCTGCGGCGCTGGCCATGGCGGCCGCACTGGCAGCGTGTGGCGGCAAGGCGCAATACACCGTGCAGGGCATCGTCTACAACCTCAACAATAACGGCCTGGTCCTGGCGAACGGCAGCGACACTGTCACCGTTCCGTCGGGCGCCACCAGTTTTTCGTTCCCGAAACAAGTCGACTACGGCAGCGACTACAACATCACCATCCAGAAGCAGCCGGACCACATGACCTGCGGCGTCTCCGCCGGTACCGGCTCGGCCGGCCACACCGTCACCATCCAGGCCGGCGTCAGCTGCGAACAGAATGCCTACACCCTGGGCGGCCAGTTCACCGGCCTGACGGCAGCGGCCGACGGCACCGCCCGCACCATCACCGTGCTGAACGGTTCGAACAGCGCGATCACGCTGACCAGCGCCAGCGCCACCAACGGCGCCGGCGACTTCTCCTTCGGCACCGTGAAGGACGGCGCGTCCTACGGCGTGACGGTGGTAGTGGACCCGGCCATGAACCTGAACTGCAGCATCGCCAACGGCACCGGTGTGATGCACGAAGTGGCCATCAGCAACCTGCTGGTGACCTGCGTACCGAAGTAATCAACATCGCGCCGCTACGGCGGCGCGTAGTGGAGAGAGATATTCAGAATCGAAATAATTGATATCTGAAAAATAAAGTGGCGTGATATGTCGCGACGCAGCATACTGCACTTGTCTCCTCCACTTCTTGCAAAGGAATTGGATTTAGCCCGCCACCTTGGCGGGCTTTTTTTTACTTCAGCAGGTTGGTCAAGGCGACGTACTGGGCCAGGCTGACGGTTTCAGGACGGTCGGTGGGGTTGATGCCGGCGGCGATGATCTGCTCTTCCGTGAACATGCCGGCCAGGCAGTTGCGGATCACCTTGCGGCGCTGGGAGAAGGCTTTCAGCACCACCGCCTCCAGCTTCTCGCCGTCGCACGGCAGCGGATGGGCCACCGGGATCATGCGCACGATGGCCGAATCCACGCGCGGCGGCGGGTCGAACGCTTCCGGCGGCACCACGAACAGCAGCGACATGTCGTAACGCCATTGCAGCATCACCGACAGGCGGCCGTAGACCTTGCTGCCCGGCGCGGCCACCATGCGCTCCACCACCTCTTTTTGCAGCATGAAGTGCTGGTCCTGCACCAGCGGCGCAAACGTCGCCAGGTGGAACAGCAGCGGACTGGAGATGTTGTACGGCAGGTTGCCGACGATGCGCAGCTTCTGCCCGGCCGGCACCGGGATGGTGCTGAAGTCGAACTTCAGCGCGTCGCCGGAATGCACGGTCAGCTTGTTGCGCGGATAGGCTTTCTCCAGGCGCGTCACCAGGTCGCGGTCCAGCTCGACCACGTGCATGTGCTTCAGCGAGCGCAGCAGTTGGTCGGTCATGGCCGCCAGGCCGGGGCCGATTTCGACCATGGCGTCGCCGTCCTGCGGATCGATGGCGGCGGTGATGCTGCCCAGCACGTGCTGGTCATGCAGGAAGTTTTGGCCGAAGCGTTTGCGGGCTACGTGTTTCATGATTATTCTTTTAAGGTGAATTGATGGCGTTGGCCATGGCCAGCGCCGTGTCGATCGCTTGCTCCATGCTGCCGCAGTCGGCGTTGCCCAAGCCTTGCGCGGCCAGGTCCAGCGCCGTGCCGTGGTCGACCGAGGTACGGATCAGCGGCAGGCCCAGCGTGATGTTGACGCCCTGGCCGAAGGTGGCGTACTTGAGCACCGGCAGGCCCTGGTCGTGGTACATGGCCAGCACGCAGTCGGCGTCCTTCAGGTACTTGGGCTGGAACAGCGTGTCGGCCGGATAAGGGCCGCGCGCATCGATGCCGCGCGCCTGCGCCGCTTCGATCGCCGGCGTGATGGTGTCGATTTCCTCGCGCCCCAGGTAGCCGCCCTCGCCCGCGTGCGGGTTCAGGCCGCACACCAGGATGCGCGGCGCGGCAATGCCGAACTTGGCGCGCAGGTCGGCGTGGATGATGTCCAGCACCCGCGCCAGGCCGTCCCGGCTCAGCGCCGCCGCCACATCCTTCAGCGGCAGGTGGGTGGTGGCCAGCGCCACGCGCAGCGGCGGCGCATCGGAAGAGCACGCCGACCGGCCGGCGAGCAGCATCACCACCTGCTGCGTGCCGGTCTGGTCGGCGAAGTATTCGGTGTGGCCGGAGAACTTCACGCCGGCGTCGTTGATGGTGCTCTTTTGCAGCGGCGCGGTGACCACCGCTTCGAACCAGCCGGCCTGCACGCCTTCAATGGCGGCGTCCAGCGTGTCGAGCACGGCGCGGCCGTTGTTCTTGTCGAGCTTGCCCGGCACCACGTGCGCGCCGAGCGGCACGTCGATCACGCTGATGCGGTCGGCGCCGAAATGCGGCAGGCCGCCGTTGCGCACCGCCATCAGCGACAGCGCGGACAGCTTGATGTCGGGGTCGATATCATGGGCGATCATGGCCAGGAAGGCGGCGTCGCCCAGCAGCACGCAATTGACGTCGCGCCGCCGCGCCCATGCCGCGCGGATCGAGATTTCCGGACCGATGCCGGCCGGCTCGCCGACCGTGACCGCGATGGCAGGGCGCACGCCCGGGCGCCGTTGACTTGAAGTGGCGCTCACTCGTGCTCCCCTTTCTGCTTACTTGTTGGCGTTGCTGTTGGCCGCTTTGTCTTCTTCGTTGCGGTACTCGACATAGGCGCGGTCGCGCACTTCACGCTGCCAGCTCTCGGTCGCTTCTTCCATCTTGCGCTCGCGCAGGGCCTGGCGCGCGTTGTTGCGCTCGCGCTCTTTCGAGACGTCGTCGCTCTTGCGCTCCAGTACCTCGATCAGGTGCAGGCCGAAACTGGTTTCCACCGGCTGGCTCACTTCGCCGATCTTCAGGTTGTTCATGGCCGCTTCGAATTCCGGCATGGTGTCGCCCGGATACAGCCAGCCCAGGTCGCCGCCCTTGGATGCCGAACCGTCGTTCGACACCAGGCGCGCCAGGTCTTCGAACTTGGCGGCGTTGTTGTCCAGGCGCTCCTTCAGTTCCAGCAGCTTGCGCTTGGCGTCGGCCGCGCTCATGGTCGGCGTCACCTTGATCAGGATGTGGCGGGCATGGGTCTGCTGCACGGCGGCCACGGCTTGCGCCTCGGCCAGGCTGCGGCGGTCCACCGCCTTCAGGATGTGGAAGGCGCCGGTGCTCTTGATGATGGGCGTAACCTGGCCGGCCTTCAGCTTGGTCAGCGCTTCGGCAAACACCGGCGGCAGGCGCTCGGGCTGGCGCCAGCCGACCGCGCCGCCTTGCAGCGCGTCGCTGGCGTCCGAATAGGTGGCGGCCATCTTGGCGAAGTCGGCGCCGGTGCGCAGCTGGCGCATCACTTCATCGGCGCGCGCGCGGCGCTGGGCGATCACTTCGGCGGTGGCGTTGTCCGGAATGCGGACCATGATTTGCGCGATATTGATTTCGAACTGCTCGGCGGCAGCGGCCTTTTCGGCGGCCAGGAAGCTATCCACCTCGGCATCGGAAATCTGGATCTTGGCGTCGACTTCATGCTCGCGCAGGCGCTGCATGATGATTTCTTCGCGGATCTCCTCGCGGAAGGCGGCATACGGCGTGCCATCCTTTTCCATCTGGTTGCGCAGCTGCTGGATATTCATCTTCTGCGCTTCGGCGATGCGGCCGATGGCGCGGTCGAGCTGCAGGTCGTCCACGCGCACGCCCATGTCCTTGGCCATTTGCAGCTGCGAGCGCTCGACGATCATGCGTTCGAGCAGCTGGCGGCGCAGGTCGGCATCCGACGGCATCTGCACGTTCTGCGCTTTCATGCGGGCGGTCACGGTTTTGATGCGGTTGACCAGCTCACGCTGGGTGATGACTTCATCGTTGACCACCACGGCGATCGAATCGACCTCCACGTTGCCCGATTCACCTGGCGGCAGGAAACCGGCGCCATCTTTTTTCGCTACCGGCTTGGCCGGTGCGGCGGCGGCCGGCGCAGCGGCTGCGGCTGCGGCGGGCGCGGCGGCCGGTTCGGCTTTCTTCTTCGACGAGAACAGGCTACAACCGCTGAGCGCGGCCGTGCACAACAGGACTGCGAGGAGTTTCATCTGGTACTTACTGGCATTACGCATGTTAAGAACGCTCAAGAGGTGTAAAAAAGTCAAAAAGCGCCGCGGCGAAAATGCCCGGCGGACGCCAAGTGTACATCGAGTTAACGGCCATAGCCCTCATTCAGGCGTTGATAACCCGGGATACTGGTTTTCATCGCCTCCAGCGGACTGCCGACGCCGAGGTGCGACAGGCCGTTCAGTTCCAGCTGGAAGAAGATCTGGGTCGAGTTCTTGGTCGCGGTGGTCACGAAACGCTGGGCACCGGTGCGGAACACCCAGCAGTCGGCGTTGTATTCGAGGCCGAGCAGGCTTTCCAGGATTTTCTTGTCCTGCATCGAATAGCTGATGCGGCCCACGCCGTACCAGCGCTGGAAGATCGGCCACTGGCTCGACAGCTCGACGTTCTTAAAGCTGTTGCGCAGGTAGCGGTAGCCCAGGTTGAGCACCTTCTTGGCGCCCGGCGTCCATTGCGCGGTATAGCTTTGCGAGACGATGCGGCTCTGGCTTGGGTTGTACTGCACCGCGCTGTCGACGCCCCAGGTGTCCGAGATGCGGCCGCCGGCGGCCAGCAGGATGTCCGAGTGCGCATCCACCACCGGCGTGGAAGAATCGAGCTGCACCTTCTGGTCGCGGAAGTAGAAGCGCTGGCCGAACGCCAGGCGCAAGGCCTCGGCGCCGTTGGCGTCGAGGAAGCGCGAGGTCAGCGCAGCGGTCAGCTGGTTGGCGTCGCCGATGCGGTCCGAACCGATGAAGCGGTTTTCGCTGAAGATCTGCGCGAAGTTGAAGGTGGCAGCGTCGGTGTCGAAGGTCGGGAAGCGGCTCTGGTCGCGATACGGCGTGTTCACGTAGAACAGGCGCGGCTCCAGCGTCTGCGTCATTTCCTTGCCGCCGAACTTGATGTCGCGCTCGAACACCAGGCCGGTGTCGAGCGACAGCGTGGGCACCGTGCGCGACAGATTCTCGGCCTTCTGCGCGCCGGACGCCTCCAGCTGATAGCTGGCCAGATTGACCATGACCTTGGGCGTGATGAAATAGCTCGGCCCGACGATCGGATAGCTGAGCTGCGGAATCGCCACCAGGCGCGTGCCGTTGATGCGGGTCGGGTGGTAGAAGCGGGTCAGCTCGGAGTCGAAGGCCCAGTCGAAACCGCCGGCCACGTCGTACTGCGCGGCATGAAAATTAACCGCCGGCAGACGGTCGTACGGACGCGTCACGGTCAGCGACGGATCGATCGCCGATTCCGGGTCTTGCAGCACCTGGTACTTCTGCACGCGCGCGGTCAGGGTCCAGAAATCGCCGTGGTAGTCGGTGCGCAGCTCACGCAGCAACTGGCGCTCGGTCGAGCTCGACACCGTTTTGGAGAAATCGTTTGGATAGTTGTTGTCCGAGGCGGCGCGGAAGCTCCAGCTGTAGACCCAGTCCGGCGTCAGGTCCTGCACGTGGCTGGAGCGGATCATCCAGCGGTCGCTCTTGATTTCCGGGTTGGCCTTGGCGTACTCGCGGTCGTGCGGCAAGTATTCGAGATAGGTGTCGCCCTTGTACAGGCCGCCGTCGGTCTCGCCCAGGTAGCGTCCCAGCGCGCCGATCTGCAGGCCGCGGTTGCCGATGATTTTCGGGTACAGCGTTAAGTCGCGGTTCGGTGCGATGTTGAAGTAATACGGCACCACCAGTTCCGCGCCGTTCTTCGAGCCAAAGCCCGGGGTCGGCGACAGCCAGCCCGAACGGCGCGCGCCCGACAGCGAGAACGACAGCGCGGGCGTGCCGATGATGGGCACATCCTTGAAATAAATCAGCGTCTTGCCGGCGGTGCCGACGTCGCGGCCGGAATCGAGGTTCAGCGTGTCCGACTTCAGGTACCAGTCCGGGTCCGCGCTCTGGCAGGTGCTGTAGGTGCCGTTGATGACCACCGCCTCGTCTTCGTTGACGAAGTTCAGGCGTTCGGCCTTGCCGCGCGCCTGGTTGGCTTCCAGCTTGTAGGTCGGGTTGAGCATATAGCCCTTGCCGGTGTCCATGTTCAGCTTGAGCTCGTCGCCGGTGAAATAGTCGCCGAAGCGCCAGATCTTCACATCGCCCTTGGCCTCGACTTCGTTCTCCACCTGGCGATAGCAGGCGGTGTCGGCCTTGACCTTGGTCTTGTCCTTGATCAGTTCCGCATCGCGCTCCAGCGTCAGTTCGCGCTCCGGGCGGCCGCCGATCTCCTCCGCCTTGAGAATGGTGACGGCATTCTTGTCTTCCACGCGCGCTGCGCGCTGTTTGGGGGGCGTCTGGGCGTGCGACGGCAGCGCCGACACAGTGAAGATAGCGGACAGGGCATACGCCAAGCGCTGCGGTTTGGGCATGCGACTCATGAAAAGAAGGGACCAGGCACCATGAAAGGCGATTTTTTGATTTGAATCCCTTATTATATGGGAATCTTCACCTGACGCCGGTTTCCCGGCATGCTTCGATGTCTTTATTACAGAATTTAACTTCCGATACACGCCTGCAACTCCTGCTGACCTGGCTGCGTGGCCTGAACGTGGTGGATGCGGACAGCGCACGCGCCGCCTCGGCCGATGCCAGCTTCCGCCGTTACTTCCGTGTCAACGTTTTGCCCGAGCAACAATCGGCGCTGGGCCAGACCCTGATCGTCATGGACGCGCCGCCGGAGCGTGAAAACGTGCTTGGCTTTGTCAAAGTTGACGAAATGTTCACGCATGCCGGCGTCACCGTGCCGCGCATCATCGCCACCGATTACGAAGCCGGCTTCATGCTGCTGTCGGACCTGGGCAATACCACCTACCTGTCGGCGCTCACGCACGACAACGCCTCGACCATGTATGCCGAAGCGCTCGAAGCGCTGGTCAAGTTCCAGATCACCAGCCGTCCGGACGTGCTGCCGGAATACGACCGCGCCTTCCTGCAACGGGAAATGAGCTTGTTCCCCGAGTGGTACATCGGCAAGCACCTGAACGCCACGCTGACCGAGAAACAGTCGGCCGAGCTGCAGGGCGTGTTCGACGCCATCCTGGCCAACGTCACGGCCCAGGCGCAAGTCTATGTGCACCGCGACTTCCACTCGCGCAACCTGATGGTGGTGGACGCCGGCAATCCCGGCGTGCTCGACTTCCAGGACGCGCTGTACGGTCCCATGACCTACGACCTGGCCTCGCTGCTGCGCGACGCCTACGTGCAGTGGGACGAGGAACTGGTGCTGGACTGGGCGATCCGCTACTGGCAGCACGCCAAGTCGCTGGGCCTGCCGGTGAACAAGGACATCGACGCCTTCTACCAGGACTTCGAATACATGTCGCTGCAGCGCCACCTGAAGATCCTGGGCCTGTTCTGCCGCCTGAACTACCGCGACGGCAAGGCCCAGTACCTGGAAGACCTGCCGACCGTGATGGACTACGTGCGCAAGACCGCCGGCCGCTACAAGGATCTGAAGCCGCTGGTACGCCTGCTCGATCTGCTGGAAGACAGCAAGCCGCAAGTCGGCTACACCTTCTAAGGACCGCGCATGAAAGCGATGATCTTCGCCGCCGGACGCGGCGAACGCATGCGTCCATTGACCGACACCACGCCCAAGCCGCTGCTGAAGGTGCGCGGCCGGCCGCTGATCGTCTGGCACATCCTGAATCTGGTGAAGGCCGGCATCACCGAGATCGTCATCAATCACGCCCACCTTGGCGCGCAGATCGAGGCGGCGCTGGGCGACGGCAGCCAGTTCGACGCCCAGCTGATGTATTCGCACGAAGAACAGCCGCTGGAAACGGCGGGCGGCATCGCCAAAGCCCGCCACCTGCTGGGCGATGAACCTTTCGTAGCGATTTCGGGCGACATCTACACGCCCTACTTCGACTTCGAGCAAGTGAAGGACGTCCTGCACGACAAGGACATGTGGGGCAATCCCTACCCGGCCGACAAGCGCGACGTCTGCTGGCTGTACATGGTGCCGAATCCCGACTGGCATCCCGACGGCGACTTCGGCATGACCATGTACTCGCTGACCAACGACGGCTCGCCCAAGTGGACCTTCGGCAACATCGGCGTGTACCGCATGGAGATGTTCGAGCGCATCGCCGCCGGCGACTACGCCAAGCTTGGCCCGCTGATCCGCGAGTATGCGGACAAGCAGCAGGTCGGCGGCGAAGTGTATGAAGGCGAATGGCACAACGTCGGCACGGTGCAGCAGCTCGACCTGCTGAACGCCGCGCTGGCCGCTTTGGCGCCCGCCGCCAAAGGCGTGCAGTAATGAGCACCGTCGACATCGCCCGCTACGCCGACCGGCGCGCGCGCCTGCTGGCGCAAATGCCGCCCGGCGCCGTGGCCGTGCTCTCGACCGCACCCGAAGTGGCGCGCAACAGCGACAGCGACTACCTCTATCGCCACGACAGCTATTTCTATTATCTGACCGGCTTCACCGAACCGGAAGCCACGCTGGTGCTGATCGCCGCACGGGGCGAGGCTCCGGCGCGCGCCATCCTGTTCTGCCGTCCGAAAAACATCGACCGCGAAATCTGGGACGGCTACCGCTACGGCCCGGACGGCGCGCGCGAGGCCTTCGGCTTCGACCAAGCCCACGCCATCGAAACGCTGGACGACAAGATGGCCGAGCTGCTGGCCAACGCGCCGTCGCTGTACTACCCGCTGCACCATGCCAGCAGCAAGCTCGATGCGCGCGTGGCAGTCTGGCTGTCGGCCGTGCGCGCCAAAGCCCGCACCGGCGTCACGCCGCCTGCCGGCACGGTCGACCTGCTGCCGCTGCTGGACGAAATGCGCCTGCTGAAGGACGACGGCGAACAAGCCATCATGCTGCGCGCAGCGACCATCTCGGCGCAGGCGCACATACGCGCCATGCGCGCAGCCCGCGCCGGCGTCTACGAATACGAACTGGAAGCGGAACTGCTGTACGAATTCCGCCGCAACGGCGCGCAGGCACCGGCCTACAACTCCATCGTGGCAACGGGCGCCAACGCCTGCGTGTTGCACTACAGCGCCAACAACGCGCAGTCGAAAGACGGCGACCTGGTGCTGATCGACGCCGGCTGCGAGCTTGACGGTTACGCCTCCGACATCACCCGCACCTTTCCGGTCAACGGCAAATTCAGCGCGCCACAAAAGCGCCTGTATGAACTGGTGCTGGCCGCGCAAGCGGCCGCGCTGGAAGCCATCGCTCCCGGACTGCCCTACTCCGGCGCGCACGAAGCGGCGGTGCGGGTGCTGGCGCAAGGCATGCTGGAACTGGGCCTGCTGCAAGGCGCGCTCGATGACGTCATCGCCAACAAGTCCTACCTGCAGTTCTACATGCACGGCACCGGCCACTGGCTGGGCATGGACGTGCATGACGTCGGTCAATACCGCAACGTCAACCTGGCGGACAAACCGTCGCGCGTGCTGTTGCCGGGCATGGTGGTGACGGTGGAACCGGGCATCTACGTGCGCCCGGCCGAAGGCGTGCCGGAAGAATACTGGAACATCGGCATCCGCATCGAGGACGACGTGCTGGTCACGGCCGGCGGCTACACCATCCTGAGCGCAGCCGCGCCCAAGACCGTGGCCGAAATTGAAGCACTGATGCAGCATGACTGAAGCTGATTACGACGTCGCCATCTGCGGCGCCGGCCCGGCCGGCATGGCGCTGGCGGCGCTGCTGGTCAAGCGCGGCATGACGCCGGGCCGCATCGCCCTGATCGACGCCAAGACGCTGGCGCAAGCCGGCAAGGATCCGCGCTCGCTGGCGCTGTCCTGGGGCAGCCGGCAAATACTCGAAGAAATCGGCGGCTGGCCCGCTGCGGCCACGGCCATCGAACAAATCCACGTCTCGCGGCGCGGCCAGTTTGGCCGCAGCCTGATCGACCGCAAGGATTACGACCTGCCGGCGCTCGGCTACGTCAGCCGCTACGGCAATCTGGTGAGCGCCCTGGGCGCCGGCTGCGAACGCGCCGGCATCGTCTCGCTGCGTCCCGCCCGCGTGATCGCCATCGACGAACAGCAGGATGCCGTGACGCTGATCCTCGATACCGAAGGCGCACCGAAAACGCTGCGCGCGGCCATCGTGGTGCAGGCCGAAGGTGGCCTGTTCAACGAGCAGCACGAGCGCGCACACAATCGCGACTACCAGCAAACCGCCATCATCGCGCAAGTGCGCAGCACCACGCCGCCACCGCACCGCGCCTACGAACGCTTCACGGAACAAGGCCCGCTAGCGCTGCTACCGCAGGACGATGAATATTCTTTGGTGTGGTGCGTGCGTCCCGACACCGCCGCCGCGCTGCAAGCCCTGAACGACAAGGACTTCCTGTCCGCGCTGGGCGCAGCATTCGGCGAACGCGTCGGCGTCTTCACGCACGCCTCGCCGCGCCTGGCCTTCCCGCTGGGATTGAACGCCGACCCGCGTAGCACCGCGCGCACGGTCGCCATCGGCAACGCCGCGCAAACGCTGCATCCGGTGGCCGGCCAGGGCCTCAACCTCGGCCTGCGCGACGTCACCGTGCTGGCGCGCCAGCTGGCGCAAGGCGCCACGCCGACCATGCTGTCGCAATTCACCGAACTGCGACAGCGCGACCGCAGCACCACCGTCCACCTGACCGACACCATGGCCCGCATTTTCGCCAACGACTCACCAGCCCAGGCTCTGCTTGGCCTCTCGCTGGCCGCGATCGACATGGTCGGCCCGGCGCGCGGCCTGCTGGCCGAACTGATGATGTACGGCCGCCGCTAGGCCAACAGCGATCAGGTGCGGGTGATCGACGCGCCGCCGTCGACCAGCGAGGCGGTGCCGGTGACGAACGAGGAATCGTCCGAAGCCAGGTACAGCACCGAGCGCGCCAGTTCTTCCGGTTGCGCCACGCGTTTCAGCGCGTGCAGATTGGTGATGAAGGAAGTCGATTCCGGCGTGTTGTTCATTTCGCGGTACATCGAGGTATCCACGGCACCCGGCAACACGGCGTTCACGCGCACGCCTTGCGGGCCGTATTCGGCAGCCAGCGCCTGCGTCAGGCCGATCAGGCCGGCCTTGCTGGCGGCGTAGGCTGCCACGCCCGGGAAGGCGAAGCTGTAGCCGACGAAGGTCGAGGTGAAGATCACCGAACCGCCGCCATGCTTGATCATTTCAGGAACCTGGTGCTTGGCGCCGAGGAAGGCGCTGGTCAGGTTGGCGGCGAGGGTGTCGTTCCAGCCCTGCTCCGACACGCCGATGGTCTCGCCCATTTCGCCCAGCGTGCCGGCGTTGTTGTAGGCGATGTCCAGGCGGCCGTAAGCTTCCACAGCGGCGGCGACCAGTTGGGCGTTGAACGATTCGGAGGTGACGTCGCCGGCCAGCGCGATGGCGCTGCCGCCGTCCGCCTTGATCTCGGCGACCAGCGTATCAAGTTCCGCCTGGCGGCGGGCGGCGACCACGACTTGGGCGCCTTCAGCGGCGAACAGCTTGGCGGTGGCGCGGCCGATGCCGGACGATGCACCAGTGACGATAGCGACTTTGTTTTGCAGACGGTTCATGTTGAAACTCCTTGAGGTGGGTTGATGTAGCCATAGTAGGCTTCATCAACACCACCATCAATCGGCTCAAAACGAATATATCATTCACAAATTGTGAATTACTCCACTGCCTTGACCATGTCTTCGATGACCTTTTTGGCGTCGCCGAAGACCATCATGGTGTTGGCCTGGTAGAACAGCTCATTGTCCAGGCCCGCATAGCCGGAGGCCATCGAGCGCTTGTTGACGATGATGCTCTTGGCCTTGTAAGCCTCCAGGATGGGCATGCCGGCGATCGGCGATTTCGGATCCTTGGCGGCCGGGTTGACCACGTCGTTGGCGCCCAGGATCAGCACCACGTCGGTCTGGCCGAACTCGCCATTGATGTCCTCCATCTCGAACACCTGGTCGTAAGGCACCTCGGCCTCGGCCAGCAGCACGTTCATATGGCCCGGCATGCGTCCCGCCACCGGGTGGATCGCATACTTCACGGTCACGCCCTTGTGGGTCAGCTTTTCCACCAGTTCTTTCAGCGAGTGCTGCGCGCGCGCCACGGCCAGGCCGTAGCCCGGCACGATGATCACGCTTTCGGCATTGGCCATAATGAACGAGGCATCGTCGGCCGAACCGGATTTGACCGGACGCTGCTCCTTCGAACCGCCGCCGCCCACCTCGGCCGGCGCACCGCCGAAGCCGCCCAGAATCACGTTGAAGAACGAGCGGTTCATCGCCTTGCACATGATGTAGGACAGGATGGCGCCCGACGAACCGACCAGCGAACCGGCGATGATCAGCATCGAGTTATTCAGCGAGAAGCCGATGCCGGCTGCGGCCCAGCCGGAGTAGGAGTTCAGCATCGACACCACCACCGGCATGTCCGCGCCGCCGATCGGGATGATGATCAGCACGCCGAGCACAAAGGCGATGGCGGTCATGATCAGGAACGGCGTCCAGGCAGGCTCGACGCCGCCGGCGAACACGAACACCAGGCCCAGGCCGACCATCACGATGGCCAGGATCAGGTTCAGCATGTGCTGGCCGGCGAAGCTCACCGGGGCGCCCTGGAACAGGCGGAACTTGTACTTGCCCGACAGCTTGCCGAACGCGATCACCGAACCGGAGAAGGTAATCGCGCCGACGAAGGTGCCGATGAACAGTTCGATGCGGTTACCGACCGGCAGCGCCTGGCCCAACGCCGCAATGCCGAACGCGTGCGGCTCCGACACCGCCGCCACCGCGATGCAAACCGCCGCCAGACCGATCAGCGAGTGCATGGCCGCGACCAGCTCCGGCATCTTGGTCATTTCGACCTTCTTGGCCAGCACGGCGCCGATGCCGCCGCCGACGATCACGCCCAGCGCCACCAGGCCGAGGCCCATGCCGCCAGTCATGCCATCGGCCGCCGCCGCCGCCGCATCGGCCTTCAGCTTGAGGATCAGGGCGATGGTGGTGACGAAAGCGATCGCCATGCCCGACATGCCGAAGGCATTGCCGGTGCGCGCCGTGCCCGGCGAGGACAGCCCTTTCAGCGCCTGGATAAAGCATACCGAGGCGATGAGATACATCATCGTCACCAGGTTCATGGAGATGAAATTCATGCGTGACCTCCCTTGCCATCCGCAGGCTTGGCCTTCGGCTCTTTTTTCCGGAACATCTCCAGCATGCGCTGGGTGACCAGGAAGCCGCCGAACACATTGACGGCGGCCAGCGCCACCGCGACGGTGCCGGCGACCTGGCCGATCAGGCCCTCGGTCAAGGAGGCGGCCAGCATGGCGCCGACGATGATGATGGCCGAGATGGCGTTGGTGACGGCCATCAGCGGCGTATGCAGCGCCGGCGTGACGGTCCAGACCACGTGGTAGCCGACGTAGATGGCCAGCACGAAGATAATCAGGTTGATGACGGTGTGGCTGATTTCCATATTGTTCTCCTTGTTCTTATTGCCGCTTATTTGCGCAGCAGTTCGCCGCCGGTGCACAGCAGCGTAGCCTTGATGATGTCGTCCTCGCGGTCGATCACCAAATTGTCTTCCTTGTCGATGATCAGCTTGAGGAAGTCCAGCACATTGCGCGCATACAGCGCCGAGGCGTCGGCCGCCACCAGCGTGGCCAGGTCCGGCTCGCCGATGATGTGTACGCCGTGTTTGACCACGGTTTTATTCAGCTCGGACAGCGGGCAGTTGCCGCCCTGCGATACGGCCAGGTCGACGATCACGGAGCCGGGCTTCATGGCCTTCACCGTTTCTTCGGAAATCAGCACCGGCGCCGGACGGCCCGGAATCAGCGCGGTGGTGATGATGATGTCGGCCAGCTTGGCGCGTTCGTGCACCAGCTCGGACTGACGGCGCATCCAGTCGGCCGGCATCGGCCGCGCATAGCCGCCCACGCCTTGGGCGATTTCTTTTTCTTCGTCGGTCAGATACGGCACGTCGATGAACTTCGCGCCCAGCGACTCCACCTGCTCCTTCACCGGCGGGCGCACATCGGACGCTTCGATCACCGCGCCCAGGCGCTTGGCGGTGGCGATGGCCTGCAAACCGGCCACGCCCACACCCATGATCAGTACCCGCGCCGCCTTCACCGTGCCGGCCGCCGTCATCAGCATCGGCATGAAGCGCTGGTAGGTATTGGCCGCCACCATCACCGCCTTGTAGCCGGCGATATTGGCCTGCGACGACAGCACGTCCATCGACTGCGCGCGCGTGATGCGCGGCACGGCTTCCAGCGCCAGCGCCTGCAGCCCGGCGGCAGCCATGGCGGCGTTGTTTTCCGCATCAAAAGGATTGAGCATGCCGATCACCACCGTTCCCGGCTTGATCTGGGCGCGCTCCTCGGCGTTGGGGGCACGCACTTTGAGGATCACATCGGCCGCCCAGACCTCGGCGGCAGGCACGATTTGTGCACCAGCTGCAACATAGGCTTCGTCGGTGACGGAGGCCGCCAGACCGGCGCCTGCCTGCACCAGGATCTGGTGCTTGGCGGCCAGCTTCTTGACCGTCTCCGGGGTGGCCGCTACCCGGGTCTCACCCGGCCGTGTTTCGGCCGGTACGCTTATTCTCATGGTGCCTCCAAATGATTAATAAACTGACTACAATCTATCATGGATTTTTCGACCATGATACTTAATACTTATTTGTCTATAGCCAACGATTTCATCACATCAAGTATTACTATTTGTCATTAATTAGCGTGTAAATTTGCGCAAGCGCAAACCAAATGGCCGGAACAGGCTAAAATATCGGCTCTTCTCAAGGATGACTCATGCCGCGTATCTGGAAACCCTCTGTTACTGTTGCCGCCATCGTCGAAAAAGATGGCAAGTTTTTGCTGATCGAAGAAGAAACCAGCGACGGCATCCGCATCAACCAGCCTGCCGGCCACCTGGACCCGTATGAGTCCCTGCAGGAGGCGGTGGTGCGCGAAACGCTGGAGGAAACCGCCTACGAATTCACGCCGACCGCGCTGGTGGGCATGTATATGTCGCGCTACACCTCCAACCGCACCGGCGAGGAAGTGACGTATTTGCGCTTCACGTTCTGCGGCTATCCGGGCGCGCAGCACGACCGTCCTTTGGATGAGGGAATTTTGCGCACGATGTGGCTCACGCGCGACGAGTTGGCCGCCTGCGCCGACCGTCACCGCAGCCCGACCGTGTTGCAATGCGTGGACGAATACCTGGCGGGCCGCCGCGCGCCGCTGGAACTGATACAAACACATGCTTCCGTGTTCAAGGAAGCGATTAGCACTGCGAATGGATAAAGAAGCATGAGTAACGGGTCGGGCAAAAAAAGAGTCGTCATCGGCATGTCGGGCGGGGTGGATTCCTCGGTCTCGGCGTGGCTGCTCAAGGAACAAGGCTATGAGGTCATCGGCCTGTTCATGAAGAACTGGGAAGACGACGACGACTCCGAGTACTGCTCCACCCGCCAGGACTGGATCGACGCGGCCTCGGTGGCCGACGTGGTCGGTGTCGACATCGAGGCGGTGAACTTCGCCAGCGAATACAAGGACCGCGTGTTCGCCGACTTCCTGCGCGAATACCAGGCCGGCCGCACGCCGAACCCGGACGTGCTGTGCAACGCCGAAATCAAATTCAAGGCCTTTCTCGACCACGCCATGTCGCTCGGTGCTGACCTGATCGCCACCGGCCACTACGCGCGCGTGCGCCAGCACAACGGCCGCGCCGAGCTGCTGAAGGCGGTCGACCACACCAAGGACCAGAGCTACTTCCTGCACCGCCTGAACCAGGCGCAGTTGTCGAAGACTTTGTTCCCGTTGGGCGAAATCCCGAAAACCGAAGTGCGCAAGATCGCCGAAAAACTCCAGCTGCCGAATGCGGCCAAGAAGGATTCGACCGGCATCTGCTTCATCGGCGAGCGTCCGTTCCGCGAATTCCTGAACCGCTACCTGTCGTACAAGCCGGGGCCGATGATGACGCCGGACGGCAAGGTGGTGGGCGAGCACGTCGGCCTGTCGTTCTACACGCTAGGCCAGCGCAAGGGCATCGGCGTCGGCGGCATGAAGGAATACAAGAATGCCGACGGCAGCAACGACGCCTGGTATGTGGCCAGGAAGGATGTGGCCAACAACGTGCTGTACATCGTGCAGGGCCACGACCATCCGTGGCTGCTGTCGTCGACGCTGCGCGCCGACCAGGCCAGCTGGGTGGCCGGCGTGGCGCCGG
Source organism: Duganella sp. BuS-21 (assembly GCA_041874725.1). Taxonomy (GTDB): domain Bacteria; phylum Pseudomonadota; class Gammaproteobacteria; order Burkholderiales; family Burkholderiaceae_D; genus Rugamonas. The sequence continues at coordinate 6,325,045 of CP097466.1, forward strand.
AAGCAGGTGCGTTGTCGGCCAAGACGCGCTATCGCCAGGCCGACGTGGCGTGCGAGATCGCGCCTGCCGGCGCATCGGATTTTGCGTTGAAATTCATGGATGCCCAGTGGGCCGTGACGCCGGGCCAGTCGGCCGTGCTGTACGACGGCGATGTCTGCCTGGGCGGCGGCATCATCGACAGCTCGACCTTCGCTTCGTAATTACTCCGCTGCGGCGGGCGGCGGCGATGCTTCGCCGTCGCCGGCGGCTTCCGCTTTGGCGGCCAGCGCCGCGCGCTGGCGCTTGACCATGGCGATCACCACATTGCGTATCGTATTGAGTACCGTATCGGCCTTGAACGGCTTCACGATAAAGCCGCTCACGCCCATCGCATGCGCCGACTGGATGGTGGCGGCGTCCAGTTCACTCGAGACCATGAACACCAGCGTCTTGGGCCAGGTGGCGCGAATCTCGACCAGCGTCTCCGGCTCTTTCTCCATCTGCTCCCTGGCGATGCAGACGATGTGCGGCTGGTGCTTAATCAACAGCACCATGGCGCTGGCGCAGGTGTGGGTCTGGCCCACCACGTCGTAACCGCCATCGAGCAGCACGGTGTTGAGCAGACCGCGCGCGACGGCGCTCTGGTCGATAATGACTGCTTTTAACATCTTGCAAACCTTGTTATGAGTGGGACCAAGCCAGCATATTCCAGCTGACGCCAACCCGCACATCTGTTTTTAACGCAACTAGCTGTCGAGAAAGATACAGCATTTCGCGCTCTTTTCGTAGTGTTTCGCCCAGCGTGTCCTTCAGAATGCCGGCGCCGGCCATGATGGCGTCCAGAGTGCCGTATGTACGCAACAGTCTGGCGGCGGTTTTCACGCCGACCTTGGAGACGCCGGGAATCGAGTCGGTCACATCGCCCATCAGCGCCAGCAGGTCGGGCAGCTGGTCGGGCGGCACGCCCCACTTCTTCTCGACCCAGGCGTGGTCGTGCCATTCGCTCTTGAAGTGGTCCCACACGCGCGCGCCCTGCGCGATCAGGCCGTGCAGGTCCTTGTCGGTGCTGGCGACGGTGGCTTCGCCGCGGCCGTCGGCCAGCCAGCGCGTAACCACGGTGCCGATCACATCATCGGCCTCGACCTCGGGCACGGACACCACGTGCATGCCGACGTTGCGCAGCGTGTCGTAGAAGGCTGGCAGCGCATCGCGCAGCGGCGACGGCATCGGCGCGCGGCCTTCGCGGTAACCGGGATATAGATCGTGACGCCAGGTGCGTCCGCCGAAATCGAAGGCCGGCAGCACGTGCGTGGGCTGGTGGTCGTGGACCAGGGTGCGGAAGGACGACAGCGCGTGGCGCAAGGCGATGTCCGCCTTTTCAGGGCTGTCCGGTTCTGGACTGGCTTCGTAGACACGGCGCACAATATTGAGGCCGTCGATGGCAAGGAGTCTACCCATGTTCAACATCATCCGGGCTTAATCAAGCCGCCATTTTAACCGACCGATTAACGGCCAGCACCACCCGGGAATAACTGGTCCACCAGTTCCTGGATCTTTTTATCCGCGTTGATGAATTTACCGGTGTTTAAACCTGCGCGATTGGCGTCATAGATTGCCTGGCCGATAGGCTTGCCACCGTTGTACACCTTGATTTCCGCATAGGTCATGTAGAGCTCCAGCGCAAAGTGAGGCTGAACACCGTTGGCGGTCCTGGATGAAGGGCGTAACATGGAATTCACGCACTAAGAAAGGAGTACGTCATGTGGCCGACTATCTCAATGGAAGAATTCCTGGCAAATCCGCTAGCGGCTCTCCGCGAAATTTCCTCCTCCCAGAAAGTACTCATCATTACCGAAAATGGCGAACCGATTCTCGACGTGCGGCCCTACAGGACGGTGCCGATTGAGAAACTTCGCGGCAGCCTAGCCTACTGCGGCGATATCGTCTCTCCGGTTGAAGATCCGTTCAGATGATTATTCTCGATACGCATGCGCTGATCTGGTGGTGTAACAACGATCCCCAGCTGTCAGCGCCCGCCAAGCGAGCCATAGAAACCGAACAGAAGTCTGGCCTGATCGGGATATCGTCATTTTCTTGCTGGGAGATCGCGCTGTTGGTGTCGCGCGGAAAAATAAGCCTGCCCGACGACATCCGCGTGTGGCTGTCCGCCATTGAAACGCTTAGCAACGTCCAATTTATACCCGTCGATAATCAGATTGGTGTCGCCTCCGTGTATTTGCCCGGAGGGTTAAATAACGATCCGGCGGACCGTATCATCGTGGCGACGGCCATGCTATTGAATGCTGCCATCGTCACTACGGATGCGCGTATCCGGGCATATCCTCACGTGCAGACAATCTGGTAGCGGATTACTTCAGCAACTCGTACGGGCCGCCGCGTTCAAGGGCGCGCTGGAAGGCTGGACGGCTGTGGATGCGTTTCAGGAAGGCGCTCAGGTTCGGACGCTTCTCATCCAGGCCGCCACGCGCGGAGGCCGCTTCCAGCGGGAAGCTCATCTGGATGTCGGCGGCGCTGAATTCGTCGCCGGCAAACCACGCGGTCTTGCCCAGCTCCGCTTCCAGATAATTCAGATGCGCCTCGATCTGCGGCAGGATGTAGCTGCCCTTGACCTTTTGCGCGATGCCGCGCGCGATCGGCTTGACGAAGAACGGCGCCGGGCTGGTTTCCACGCGGTCGAAAATCAGCTTCATCAGCAGCGGCGCCATCGCCGAGCCTTCGGCGTAGTGCAGGAAGTAGGTCCAGCGGCGGCGCTCGGCCGTGCCGGCCGGCGGCACCAGGCGGCCGTTACCATACGTCTCGACCAGGTATTCGACAATCGCGCCCGACTCCGCCACCACGATCTCGCCGTCGCTGATCACCGGCGACTTGCCCAGCGGGTGGATGGCGCGCAGCTCCGGCGGCGCCAGCATGGTCTTGCGGTCGCGCTGGTAACGCACGATTTCGTACTCCAGGCCCAGCTCTTCCAGCAGCCAGAGCACCCGCTGCGACCGCGAGTTGTTGAGATGATGGACTACGATCATGGAGATATCCTAAAAAAGAACGGCCGTGCGCCGCGACTCCGCAAGCTTAGCATTATTGCTCGCTTTGCGCGCCGCCTCTCTCCATCGTATATGGATTCCGCGAGGAAACAGCAGTACACTCAGCCATTCTCAGCCGTCGCCGGAGTGTCCATGAATTTGCTGTCGCCGCGTTACCTCGCCTTCCATGCCGCCGTGGTCACCCTGCTCGCCTCGCTGGCGCTGGGAGCGCCGTGGGAAATCCCGGTGGTGGCGGCAGCCCTCACCGTGGTCGGCATCACCGACCTGCTGCAAACCCGCCGCGCGCTGCGCCGCAATTATCCGATCCTGGCGCACTTCCGCTTCTTCTTCGAATCGATCCGCCCCGAGATCCGCCAGTACTTCCTGGAAGACGACACGGTGGCCGAACCGTTCTCGCGCAACCAGCGCAGCATCGTCTACCAGCGCGCCAAGCAGGACAGCGACAAGCGCCCGTTCGGCACCCAGCTCGACGTCTACGCGCCCGGCTACGAATGGATCAACCATTCGATCGCGCCGGCGCCCGAGCAGCACCACAACTTCCGCATCGAGATCGGCAACCACCCGGACTGTCCGCGCGCCCAGCCTTACTCGGCCAGCGTGTTCAACATCTCGGCGATGAGCTTTGGCGCGCTGTCCGCCAACGCCATCCTGGCGCTGAACGGCGGCGCCAAACAGGGCGGCTTCATGCACGACACCGGCGAAGGCAGCATCAGCCCGCACCATCGTCAGCATGGCGGCGACCTGGTGTGGGAAATCGGTTCCGGCTACTTCGGCTGCCGCAACGACGACGGCAGCTTCTCGGAGCAACGCTTCGCCGCCAACGCCGCCTCGCCGCAAGTGAAGATGATCGAACTGAAGATGTCGCAAGGCGCCAAGCCGGGCCATGGCGGCGTGCTGCCTGCGGCCAAGATCACGCCGGAAATCGCGCTCACGCGCGGCGTGCCGATGGGCATCGATTGCGTCTCGCCGTCGCGCCACTCGGCCTTCGGCACGCCGATCGAAATGCTGGAGTTTATCGAGCGCCTGCGCAATCTGTCGGGCGGCAAGCCGACCGGCTTCAAGCTGGCCATCGGCCACCCGTGGGAATTTTTCGGCATCGTCAAGGCCATGCTGGCAACCGGCATCGTGCCGGACTTCATCGTGGTCGATGGCGGCGAAGGCGGCACCGGCGCAGCGCCGGTGGAGTTCACCGACCACGTCGGCACGCCGCTGCAGGAAGCGCTGCTGCTGGTACACAACACGCTGGTGGGCGCCAATCTGCGCGCCAAGATCAAGATCGGCGCCTCGGGCAAGATCATCACCGCGTTCGACATCGCGCGCACGCTGGCGCTGGGAGCGGACTGGTGCAATTCGGCGCGCGGCTTCATGTTCGCGCTGGGCTGCATCCAGTCGCAAAGCTGCCACACCGACCGCTGCCCGACCGGCGTCGCCACGCAAGACCCGGGCCGCCAGCGCGCGCTGGTGGTGCCGGACAAGATCCAGCGCGTGGCCAACTTCCACGACAACACCATGAAAGCCCTGGCGCAACTGATCGCCGCCGCCGGCCTGACGCATCCCTCGCAACTGCGGCCGCGCCACCTGGTACGGCGTATCTCGACCAACCAGGTCAAGCTGGTCTCGACGCTGCTGCCCTTCCTGGAAGCGGGCCAGTTGCTGGACCCGAGCCAGCTACAGCGCCTGCCGCCGGTGTTCGGCTACTACTGGCCGATGGCGCAGGCGGAATCGTTCGATCCGTTCTGCGGCTGATTAACGCTGAACGTGCAGCTTGATCACGCGCTGGAGGGGCGTGGAGCCGGTGGATTTGGTGTCGCACGACGAGGCGGTGGTCGATGAGGATGCGCTGCAGTTGGAGCAGCCGCCGCCATCGCCGCAGCCGCCGCCGCCTTTGGTCTTGAACAGCTTGGCCAGCATGGCTTGATTCAAGCCGCGCTGGCCCAAGGTGTAGACGATGCGCTGACGCCAGGCCAGCGGCAGGTACTTGGTGCAGAAGTGCACCAGCGCCACCATCACAATCACCGCTACGATCATTTGCTGCCACATATCAGCCTCCCAGGGCCACTGCAATGCGATAGGTCAGGAACGACGCCACATAGGCCAGCGCGAACAGGTAGCCGGCCATCAACCACGCATAGCGCGCGCTGCCGGTTTCGCGGCGCACCGTACTCAGCGTAGCGATACACTGCGGCGCAAACACATACCAGGCCAGCAGCGACAAGGCGGTCGCCAGCGACCACGTCGACGAGATGATCGGCGCCAGGGTCTGCGCCACTTCGTCGCCGGTCTGCGACAATGCGTACACCGTGCCCAGCGCGCCAACCGCCACTTCACGCGCGGCCATGCCCGGCACCAGCGCGATGCAGATCTGCCAGTTGAAACCGATAGGCGCGAAAATCACTTCCAGCCCACGGCCGATGATGCCTGCCAGGCTGTAATAGATCGGCGGATGGGTTGCGCCTTCCGGTGCGCCGGGGAAGGAACTCAGCACCCACAACAAAATCATCAGCGTCAAAATCACCGTGCCGACGCGCGTGATGAAGATCTTGGCGCGCTCCCACAGGCCCAGCGCCAGGTTGCGCATGTGCGGCCAGTGATAGGCCGGCAACTCCATCATCAGCGGATTCTTGCCCTGCGAACCCATGACGCGCTTCATCACATACGCCACCGCCATTGCCGAGACGATGCCGGCGAAGTACAGCACGAACAGCACCAGGCCCTGCAGGTTGAACAGGCCGGCCACTTCGCGGTCGGGAATGAAAGCGGCGATGATCAGCGCATACACCGGCAGACGCGCCGAGCAAGTCATCAGCGGCGCGATCATGATGGTCACCAGGCGGTCACGGCGGTTCTGGATGGTGCGCGCCGCCATCACGCCCGGAATCGCGCAGGCAAAGCTCGACAGCAGCGGTATGAAGGCGCGGCCCGACAAGCCCACGCCGCCCATCAGGCGGTCCAGCAGGAAGGCCGCGCGCGGCAGGTAGCCGCAATCTTCCAGGAACAGGATAAAGAAGAACAGGATCAGAATCTGCGGCAGGAACACCAGCACGCTGGCGACGCCGCCCATCACGCCATCCACCAGCAGACTGTGCAGCACGCCCGGCGGGATCGAGGCGGTCATCCACGCCGCCAGATGCTCGACGCCGCTGGAGATCATTTCCATCGGCGCCGCCGCCCAGCTGAACACGGCCTGAAACACCAGGAACATCAGCACCGCCAGGATTACCGGGCCGACCACCGGATGCAGCACCACGTTGTCGATTTTTTCATTCAGGCTGTCGCCCACATGGGCCGGCTCGCTCACCACCAGGTCGAGGATGCGGCGCACTTCGCGCTGCGTGTCCTCAACGCCGACGGCGTCGATGGCCGACAGCGGATTCGGCTGGGTGGTGGTCAGCGGCCACATGCCGTCCAGCGCACGCAGCAGCGACTTCTCGCCGCCGGTCTGCACCGCCACGGTTTCCACCACCGGCATGCCGAGCGCGCGCGACAGGCCATCGGCGTCGATGACGATGCCGCGCTTCTTGGCGACGTCCACCATATTCAGCGCCAGCAGCATCGGCAGGCCCAGGCGCTTGATCTCCAGCACCAGGCGCAGGTTCAGGCGCAGGTTGGTGGCGTTGACCACACACACCACCACGTCCGGCGCGGCCTCGCCCTTGCGCAGGCCGGCCACCACGTCGCGCGTGATTTCCTCGTCCGGCGTGTGGGCCGACAAACTATAAGCGCCCGGCAGGTCGAGCACGCGGAAGCCGTTGCCGGCGCTGGTGGTGAACGAACCTTCCTTGCGCTCGATGGTCACGCCGGCGTAGTTCGCCACCTTCTGGCGCGCGCCGGTCAGGCGGTTGAACAGCGCGGTCTTGCCGCAATTGGGATTTCCCAGCAAGGCCAACATCGGCGTGCGCGCGGACGCCGGCACCTGGACCGCTTGTTTTTCTACAGCACCCATTATTTATTCCGGTTGTATCGAGACCAGCGCAGCTTCAAAGCGGCGCAACGCAAAAGTGGAGTTGCCGACACGGATGGCCAGCGGCTCGCCGCCCGGCATGCCGCGCTTGAGCATGCGGATTTTTTCGCCGGGCACAAAGCCCAGTTCCATCAGGCGGCGCGCCAGGCTGACGCCGTCGTCGGCGGCATCGCCGGGAGCAACATGCAGTACGGTGGCCGAGGCGCCTACCGCGAGGGTGTCCAGGGTGATCTGGGGAACAACGTGCGTCATGAGCAAAGTCCGGTCGTTGACGCCGCTGGCAAGGATGGCTGCGGCGTGCCGGCAAGCTGCAATGTTGCATTCCTGCCGGAATGAGATACTAGCATTATAAACCGTAATGCGAATGACTTCTATTTAGCTTGCATAGCGCTGCGGTTTACGGCAGTATACGATTAATGATAATGATTCGCATTAAGTTACTAGCAATCATGTCAGGAAGAACTTATTGGGTCTTATGTCCGCTGTTTCAGCCTAGCCAGAAGGTGCATCAATGATTGTTTGTGTTTGCAACAACATCTCCGATCGCGAAATCCGTCAAGCCATGGAGTTGGGAATCACGTCGATGGACGAGCTGCGCAGCGCCCTGGGCGTGGCGACCTGTTGCGGCCAGTGCTACTCCTGCGCCGAGGAACTCCTGGACGAACACCTGGCCGCGCAAGCCGCCGCCGAACTGAAAGAGACCGTGCTGAAACGCCCGGCCTTCGCTAACTAAATGAACACCATGACTTACAGCCGGACGGCTTCGCCGCTGTCCGCGGATAGCGCTGGGTTGACGCGCGAACTGAAGCGCCGCAGCCGCAGGCTGGCGCCGATGGCAGCCATCGTTGTAGGTCACGCAGTGGTGTTTTATCTCGCTTACTCCGGCATGCTGCGCACGGTCACGCACGCCATCCTGCCGCAAGTGGTGACCGTCACGTTCGTGGCCGCGCCCGAGCCGCTGAAGGCGCCGCCGCCGCCAAAGCTGGTGCCGCTGGTGCAGCCTAAGCAAACCTTCGTGCCGCCGCTGCCGCAGCTGAATATCGTCCAGACCGAACCGACCATTACCCTGCCGCCGCCGCAGCCGCGCGCTGCCGAAGCGACGCCGGTGCCAGCGCAGCCGACGACGCACGCGGCGCCACCGGCCCCGCCGGCGCCATCCGCGCCGAAAATGGTAACAGGGGTGGAATATGTGCGCGCACCGCAGCCGGTTTATCCGAATATTTCGCGCCGCATGGGCGAAACCGGGGTCGTCACGCTGTACGTGCTGATTGGTGAAAAGGGCAAGGCCGAGCAGGTGACGGTGCATAAGTCGTCCGGCTCCAGCAACCTCGATGAAGCCGGCCGCCAGGCCGTGCTGCGCGCGCTGTTCAAGCCGCAGGTCGAGGACGGCAAAGCCGTCTCCGTGTACGCACTGGTACCGATCAATTTCCAGCTGGGCTAAGGCCCAGCCGGTGTCATCTTACAGGTCCAGCCTGCCTTCGATCGAGTCGTCCAGGGTCTTGCCGATGACAGCACCCAACAGCATCTTGACGCTGGCCACGGCCTTGCCGTGCTTGGTATCCCAATAGTAGCCGTAGGTCGGCGCGAACTTGATCAGCGTGATGCGCGGATCGTCCTCGCCTTCGGTGAACCACGTCTTCATCATAAAACTCCACAATTCCTTGAGCTTGGCCTGATCGCGCAGCACGGTGGCGATGCCTTCGAGGTGCATGAACTCGGCATGGGCCGAACCCTGGAAGTACAGCGTGGCCGAGGGATCGACCGCCAGTTCGAGATTCTTCAGGCTGTCGCTGGCCGAGATAAACCACAAATTGCCGAGTTCATCGACTTGCAGCGCCGTCATCGGACGGGCGTCGCCGGGGCCGCCGTCGGCGTCGCTGGTGCAGAAGAAGCAGCCCGGCGTGCGATCAACGAACTCGCGTATTTTGCTCACCGCGTCTGCGCCGACGAGGTCCTGGTGATTCTGTTCTGCTTGGTTGGCGTTAATGGAATCCATGGCATCGCTCCTTTAGATGAGCACTCATGGTAGCTGTCCAGGACGAGAACCTCCGTGGGTTGCCTCACACAGCACGCAGTACCGTATGCGAATGCTAATAATTTTCATTAGCACCAACACTCTCAATCACCGAAGTTAGCTATGATTTCGCCGAAATTGTAGGATATTCCAGACGTAGCAGGGTATTTCGTGGCACAATGGCGGCATCCGCAACCATTTCAGAAAGACCTCCCCATGAAGGGCGATCCAGAAGTTATCCGCTTGCTCAATGCACAGCTGACCAACGAACTCACTGCCATCAACCAGTACTTCCTGCATGCGCGCATGTACAAGCATTGGGGTCTGGAAAAGATCGGCAAGAAGGAATACGAAGAATCGATCGGCGAAATGAAGCACGCCGACAAACTGATCGACCGCATCCTGATGCTGGACGGCCTGCCGAACCTGCAAGCCATGCACAAGATCATGATCGGCGAGCACACCGAAGAAATGATCAACTGCGACCTGAAGCTGGAAAAAGGCGCACAGATCACCGTCAAGGAAGGCATCGCCGCCGCCGAAAAGGCGGCCGACTACGTGTCGCGCGACCTGCTGCTGATGATCCTGGAAGATACCGAAGAGCACATCGACTGGCTCGAAACGCAGCTGGACCTGATCGGCAAGATCGGCATCCAGAACTACCTGCAAAGCCAGATGAACGAAGACTAAGCCTTAGCTCGCCGGTTCTTCAAGAGGCCGCAAGCTTGTTGCTTGCGGCTTTTTTATTTTCACCAGCAGCACCGCCACCGCGCCGCACAGCATCAGCGCGCCCGCCAGCCGGATCACGTTCTCCGGGTTGCCGCCCAGCAGGCTGCGGTAGTACAGCGGCAGCGTGAAGATCTGGATGATCATCGGAATGACGATGAACATATTGAAGATCCCCATGTAGACGCCGGTGCGCTCCGGCGGAATGCAGCCCGCCAGCATCACATACGGATTGCCCATGATGCTGGCCCACGCCAGGCCGATGCCCACCATCGGCACCAACAGCAGCGCCGGCGTATGAATCATGGGAATGCTGAACATCGCCACGCCGGCCAGCGCCAGGCAAATACTGTGCGTGATCTTCGGCCCGTAGCGCCGGGTGAACGGCACCAGCGCCAGCGCACCGGCAAACGCGATGAAGTTGTAAAACGCACCCACCTGCCCCGCCAGCAGGCCGGCGTCGCGGAAGCCCTGGGAAGCCTGGTCGGTGGTGCCGTAAATCGTGGTCGACAGCGACAGCATGATGTACTGCCAATAACAGAACATGGCATACCACTGGAACAGCTTGACCCACACCAGCTGGCGCATGGTGTCCGGCATCTCGCGCACGGCGCTGGCGATGTCGCCCAGCGTGTGGCGCCAGCCGGCCGGACGCGCGCGGATCTGGTCCAGCTCCGCCGCCGTCAGCGGATGCTCCGGCGTGGTCTTCAGGGTCCACAGCACCGAGCTGATCGAAAACACCGCGCCGATCAGGAAAGCGACGATGACGATGTGCGGAATATGACTGCTGTTGACGGCGTCCTTGTTCATGCCCAGCCAGACCAGCAGCGACGGCGTCAGATAGGCCAGCGTTTGCCCCAGGCCGGTGAAGGCGCTCTGCGTCAGGAAGCCGATCGAGTGCTGCTGCGGCGCCAGCTTGTCGCTGACGAAGGCGCGATACGGCTCCATCGTGACGTTGTTGGCCGCGTCCAGGATCCACAGCAGGCTGGCCGCCATCCACAACGTCGGGCTGAACGGCATGGCCAGCAGGCCAAGGCTGCACAGGATGGCGCCGATCAGGAAGTACGGCGTGCGCCGCCCCCAGCGGGTAACGGTGCGGTCGCTCATGGCGCCGATCAGCGGCTGCACCAGCAGGCCGGTCATCGGCCCGGCCAGCCACAGATACGGCAGACTGGCTTCGTCGGCGCCGAGGTATTTGTAGATGGGACTCATGCTGCTCTGCTGCAGACCGAAGCTGAACTGGATGCCGAAAAATCCGATGTTCATGTTGACGATCTGCCAGAACGACAGGCGCGGCTTCATGCGGCGGCTCCCTGATGCCAGTTGGCGATCCACTGGGTGTAGAAGCCGATATCGGCCGGCACCGCGCCGGAGATGCCGCAGATGGCGCCGGCAAATGCGTTCGCGCGCGCCAGCGTCAACGGCAGCGGCCAGCCCTGCGCCTGGCCGAACAGGAACACTGCCGAGAAGGCATCGCCCGCACCGACGGTATCGACGATATGCGCCGGCGCGTGGCATTCATGGTTGGCGGCCAGCGTGCCGTCGGCGCCGAAGTACAGCGCGCCGCGCTCGCCCAGCGTGACGATCAGGCCTTGAAGGCCAAAGCTGCGCATCAGGGTCAGGCAGGCGTCGCGCAGCGCGGCGCTGTCGGCCGCGCCGGTTCCGGGCTGGGTGTGCGTGTACCAGCGGAACAGGTCTTTCAGCTCGTCCTCGTTGACCTTGACGATATCGGCAAGCTTGAGCGACTCGTGGGCGATGCGTTCGGTGACTTGCCCTTCGCGCACATTGAGGTCGAGGTAGCGCTGCGCACTGCTGGCCTCCAGCATGGCGCGCAAGGTGGCGCGCGATTGCTCATGGCGTTGCGCCATGGTGCCGAAGTAAATCACCTGCGGCTGCGCGCCGCGCAACGCCGCCAGGGCCGGCGTGGGTTCGATGTAATCATAGGCCTGGTCGGGCAGGATGATGAAGCGGTGGCCGGCGGCATGGCGTTCGACCACCACACGGCCGGTGGTTTCCCGCGCATCGACCTGCAAGCCAGCCTCGCTCATGCCGAAGCGCGAAAATTCATTGCGCACCAGGGCGCCGTTCTTGTCCGCGCCGATGCGTGTGACCATCAGCGCGGCCACGCCGAACGCGGCCAGATTGCGCGCTACGTTGAAAGGTGCGCCGCCCACCACTTGCTCGCTGATGAAATCATCCACCAGCGCTTCGCCGAAGACGGCGATGCTTGGTTCGTTCATGCTGTCGCTCCAGGTTCCAGCCAATGCATCGCATACGGTGCCAGCGTTACCGCGCCGTCCAGTATGGCGCCGTCCAAGCAGTCGGTCCAGCGGCCTTGCAGCACATAGCGTTGCGGCGCGCCGGAGAAATTCATCAAGGTGATAAACGCGTCGCCGCGCGCCAACGCCAGCACGCCATCCGGCGCATCGGCCCGCAAGGTACGCGGCGCGCTGGCAGCCAGTTCATCGTGCCGGCGGCGCACGCGCACCATACGGATCAGCGATTGATATACCTGGCCGGCACTGGCGGCGGTGTCATCGCGGCCCTGCCAGCGCGCCTGCTCCAGCACGGGGCGCTGCAGCCAGCGGCTGTCCATCGCGTGCTGCGGGCGCTGCAGATAGCTGTCGTCGTTCTCCATCGCCAGTTCGTCGCCCATGTACAGCACCGGCAGCGCGCCGAAGCTCAACGCCAGCCCATGCAGCAACAGCAGGCGGCGCACCGCCAGCAAGCGTTCATCGGCGGTCCGCGCCTGCGTCAGGCCCGCCAGCGAGGCGGCCATGCCGTTGCTGCCGTGCGCCGCGTTGGGGTCGCTACTCTGGAAGGCGGCGCCGCTCGCATAGCTGTTCTCGCCGCCGGCGAAGAAGCGGGCGGCGCGGGCCAGGCGCGCATTGGCGTCGCCGCCGTCCGCCGCCGCTTCCGCGCGCAACACGTTCCAGCCGATGTCATCGTGGCAGCGCACGTAGCTGAGCCAGGTGGCGGCCGGCGGCAGCGCGGGCGTGTTGCGGATCACCTCGCGCAACACGCCGGTGTCCTGCTCCGACAAGGCCAGCCAGCCGGCCGCCATCAGGCTGCTGTGATAGGCGATGTGGCATTCGCGCGCCTCGGCGCTGCCCAGGTAGGCCGGCAGTTCCCGGGTCGGCACGATGGCTTCGGCCTTCAGCAGCACGCCCGGTGCGACGATATCGACGATCGCCCGCAAGGCTTGCAGGATCTGGTGCGCCTCCGGCTGGTTCATGCTGTTGCTGCCTTCGCGCTTCCACAGGAAGGCGGTGGAATCGAGGCGGAAGACTTCGATGCCGCGATTCGCCAGCCGCAGCATGGCGGCCGCCATGTCGGCAAAGACCGCCGGGTTGGCATAGTTCAGGTCCCACTGGTAGGGATAGAAGGTGCTCCAGACCCAGCCGCCCATTTCCTCGACATGGGTGAAGTTGCCCGGTGCGACCTGCGGGAACACCTGGCCCAGCGTCGCTTCGTAGCGGTCCGGCATGGTGCGGTCCGGGTAGACGAGGAACATGGCGCGCGCCTGCGGGTCGCCGGCCTTGGCGGCGACGGCCCAGGCGTGATCGTCCGCCACGTGATTCAGGATGAAGTCGGAACACAGGCTGATGCCGGCCTCACGCAGCTGCGCGGTCAACGCTTCCAGGTCGGCGTTGGTGCCCAGCGACGGCGCCACCTGGTCGAAACTGGCGACGGCAAAGCCGCCGTCGTTCTCGCCGGCGCGCGCGCGCAGGAACGGCAGCAGGTGCAGATAGCTGACGCCCAGCTCCTGTAGATACGGTATGCGCGCCGCCACACCATTCAGGTCGCCGCCGAAGTTTTGCACATAGGCGCAGTAACCCAGCATGCGCTGGCTGAGAAACCAGTCCGGCTGCGCCGCGCGCTGCGCGTCCAGCGCGCGCAAAGGCGCCGGGCGCGATGCGTACAACATGCCCAACGACGCCATCAACTCGCCGAACCAGATCTCGAACTCGGCGTGGCCGCCGTACAAGCCGGCCAGCAGGCGCCGCAGCACCGGCTCGTTGACGGCCAGGCGCTGCGCGGCCTGCGGCCGCAGGGCTTCGGGCAGGACCGCAAGCATGCGCTCCGACATTTCTTTAGAAGGCATAGGACAGGCTTACTTTGGCGGCGCGGCCGGAGATGGAACGGGCGGCATGGCCGTCGCCCTCCACTTCGGTATAGCCGATCTTGTTGAACAGATTATTCACGCTCAGCGACAGCGTGGCTTTCTCGGTCAGGCTGTAGTTGAGGTAGGCATTGACCACTTCATACGCCGGCAGTTCGATGGTGTGGGCATCGTCGCCCCACGCTTTGCCGGTGCCGATCAGGCTGGCGCCGACGGTGGTGTCGCCAAAGCTGTAGCTCGGCGCCAACTGGTAGATGTACTTGGCCTGGCGACGCGGCGTCTTGCCGATGTTGGCCACGTCGGCGGCGGCGCTGCCGGTGATCTTGGCGTCGGTGTAGGTCAGGCCGCCGGTGATGCGGAAGCCGCCGTTGCTGTAGGCGCCCTCCAGCTCGACGCCCTTGGCGTCGTACTTGTTGGAGGTGCTGCGCTGGGTGGTCGCCTCGAAATTGCTCTCGTCGGTCTTGGCCTGGAACAGCGTCACGAAGGCGCTGACGCCGCCGCTGCGCCACTTCACGCCGCCCTCGATCTGCTTGACGGTGTTGATATTGATCGGCGCGCTGCCGTCGAGCGGGGTGCCGAACAGAATGCGGTCCGCATTGAAGGCCACGCCATCGCTGGCGCGCACGAAGGCCGCCAGGTTTTTGGTGATGCTGTAGTTGCCGCCCACCGAGTAGGAATTGTGATTGAGCTTGTAGTCCACCATCTGTTCGGTGGCCGGATCGTAGCGCAGCACGCCGCCGCTCGAAGTGGCGATGTTGGCGGTGCCGCTGGCCTGCTGGCGATCCTGGCGGATGCTGGCGTCCAGGTTCAGCGGGCCGGCTTCATAGCCGAGGTTCAGGTACGGCGAAGTCAGTTTGTATTCCATGTCCACGGCGCGCGAGCAGCAGCCGCCGAAGGCCGGGCCCACCAGGCCGGGCGTGGCGCTGGCCGTTTGCAGCAGCGCCGGCTTGTCGCCGCTGGCCTGCATCAGGTATTCGTTGAAGTTCCAGGTCAGCGCCAGCTGTTGCGTCGACAGATACAGGCCGGCGGTGGCGGTCACCTTGCCGCCGCCGGCCAGCGTGAAGGTCTTGGCCAGCTTGGTGTCGTTCAGCGTATTGCCGGCATCGTCGATCGAGGTGTTGAACACCACGGCCGAGAAGGCGCGGCCGTTGTAAGCCTTGCCTTTATTGGGGCCGGTGGCGAACACGTAGTTGCCGACCGTGCCGTTGTTACCGGCAAAGACGCCGGCAAAGCGGCCGCTGTTGCTGGAGGTGCGGAACTTGTCGCTCAGCTTCCAGCCGCCTCCCAGATCGAAGGAGCCTTCGAGGCCGAGCGCATCGCTCTTCACGCGCAGGCCGTCGTTGACGTTGGTCGATACCGGCGTGTTGTTTTTGCTGAGGACCACATCGCGCACCCAGTACGGCGAGTAAAAGCTGGCGGTGCGCGGATCGATGCCGGGGATTTCGCGGATCTGCTGGTTCACCACCTGCACCGGCACCGGCAGCGCAGTCGGCGATTTGTCGTCGAGGTGCTTGAACGACAGGCGGATAAAGCCATTGTCCAGCTCATGCGTGATATTGCCGCGAATCTGGCCGCCGTCCTCGGTGCTCATGCCGGTATCGCGCACGCCTTCGCCGCTGCGGTAATTACCGCCGATGAAGAAGCGGGTCTTGTCCGAGAGCGGGGCGCCGTAATCGAAATCGTAGCGGGTCTGGTCGTAGCCGAGGCCGCGACTGATGGCGACGTGTCCCCCCTTTTCCTCGCCGGTCTTGGTGATGAAGTTGATGATGCCGCCCGGCGCGTTGGTCGCCAGCGTCGAGGCCGAGCCGCCGCGCACCACCTCCAGGTGATCCAGCGTGCCGTCGATTTTCACGTAGCTGTCCGGCGTGATGAAGTTGAAGTCGCCAGATTGCAGCACCGGCAGGCCGTCTTCCTGGATCTGGACATAGCGCGCGCCGCCGGCCGAGATCGGCACACCGCGCACCGTGATGTTGGCGTTGCCCTCGCCGCCCGACGATTCCGAGCGTACGCCCGGCACCGAGCGCAGCACCTCGGCCGCGCTCATCGGCGCGGCGTTCTTGATGGCGTCGCCTTCGATGGTGCTGATCGAGACGCTGGTTTTCATTTTGGAAGAGGCGCCGCTGGTGCCGGTCACCACCACGCGCTCCATATTCAGGCCGTCTGCCGGCGGGGTGTCTTGCGCGGCAGCGCCCCCCATGTGCAGGACGGCGGTTGCGACGGCGGCAGCGATGCCGCCCAGTTGAAAGGTGCGATGGTCCATGGTCGTCTCCAGTATTGTCGTTGTTTTCAGTCTTCGCCTGCTGCTTTATTGAGCAGGTAAATCTATTATGCAATCGATTGCACCAACTTGCAAACGGCTTTTGCATCAGAGCGTCAAAGCTCAATGCAATCGGTTGCATAAATCACACAGAACTGTGGCGGACGATCAGTTGGGTCGGCAGTTGCAGCGAGGGCGCGGGGCGGCCCTCGGTCAGCGCCAGCAGCGAGGCCACCAGCGCGCGGCCGGCCTCCCGTATCGGTTGTTGCACGGTGGTCAGCGGCGGGTGGAAGTAGCTCGACAACTCGATATCGTCGTAGCCGATCACGGCCACGCGGCCCGGCACGTCCATGCCGAGCTGGCGCAGAGTGTTGATGGCGGTCATGGCCATCAGGTCGCTGCCGGCGAACACGGCATCGAAGGCCGCACCGCGCCGCAGTAACTCCGCCACCGCCAGGCGGCCGCCGTCCGGCACGAAGGACGCCGGCACCAGCAAGGCCGGATCGGCCGCCATGCCGGCTTGCGCCAGCGCCTGGCACAGGCCCTGGTAGCGCTGGCCGATTTCCGGCAAGTTGATGTCGCCGAAGAAGGCGATGCGTCGGCGGCCCTGCGCGATCAGGTGCGCGCCGGCCAGCTTGCCGCCGGCCACGTTGTCGCCGCCGACGGTGCAATACAGCTGTTGCGGCAACTGCGCGCCCCACACCACGATCGGCACATGGCGCGCGGCCAGCTGGTTCAACTGGTCATGGTGGCGCCATTGGCCGATCAGCACGATGCCGATCACGCGGCCGGTGTCGAACGGCGCGGCGGCGGCGTCGAGCTCGCTGGCGTCCACCCGCGAGACCAGCATGTCGAAGCCCTGCTCGGTCAGCGCGTCGGCCAGGCTGCCCAGCATGGACAGGAAAAACGGGTCGGACAAGTGCTGGCGCGTGTCCGGGTCGTAGGGCACCACCACCCCCACCGTGCGGTTTTGCTTCATGCGCAGGTTTTGCGCACCGATGTTGATGTTGTACTTGAGCGAACGGGCCAGCTCCAGCACGCGGGTGCGCGTGTCTTCGCTGATCAGCTTGCTGCCGGCAAGTGCGCGCGAGACGGTGGACGTGGATACGCCCGCCAGCCGCGCGATGTCGGCCATCTGCAAGCGCCGGCTCTCAGCTTCGGGCGGCGGGGGTTTAGGCATGGTGATTCAGCGGGGCCTCAGGCGGGAACCGTGTCCTTGAAGGACGGGCGTTCCGACAGCTTGTCGTACAGCCGGGCCAGGTTGGCATGGTCGTCGCGCCAGGCGATGTCCGGGAAACGGAACGACAGCCAGCCCAGCGCACACCCCACCGCCACGTCGGCCAGCGAATAATGCGTGCCGGCGCAATACACTTGCTCGCCGAGCTGGCGCGACATCGCCTGCAAGCTCAGCTCGACCTTGCGCATCTGGCGCGCCATCCACTCCTCGCTTTGCAATTCCTTGGGGCGCAGGGTGCGCTCCAGGCGCACGCTCACAGCCGCATCGAGCATGCCGTCGGCCAGCGCTTCCCAGCACTTGACGTCGGCGCGGTCGCGGCCGTTCGGCGGCAACAGCTTGCACACCGGCGTCAGCGTATCGAGGTATTCGGTCATGACACGCGAATCGATCAGCACCGTGCCGTCTTCCATGATCAGGCTGGGCACCTTGCCGAGCGGGTTGTGCTGGCTGATGGTGGTGTCGGCCGCCCACACATTCTCCAGTGCAAACTGGTAGTCGAGCTTTTTTTCCGCGAGAACGACGCGTACCTTGCGGACATACGGGCTGGCGAGGGAACCGATCAGTTTCATGGGCGCTGGCGGAGAGGGAGGAGGCTTCAGTATAACATCGGCGGTCCTGCTCCCGGCCAATGGTAAAATCACGCTTCGCTCTTTCAACTCCTTCCTTCCATCATGACCACTACTCCTTACTCCACGCTGTCGGCGCTGTCGCCGCTGGACGGCCGCTATGCCGGTAAAACCGATCTGCTGCGTCCCATCCTGTCCGAATCCGGCTTCATGCACCACCGCGTTAAAGTAGAAATTTCCTGGCTGCAGGCGCTGTCGCTGGCCGGTTTCGATGAAATCAAACCGTTCTCGGCCGCAGGCACCGCCCTGCTGGACAAGATCGCCAACGAATTCACCGAACAGGATGCCACCCGCATCAAGGAAATCGAGGCCGTCACCAACCACGACGTCAAGGCCGTGGAGTACTGGCTGAAGGAGCAAGTGAAAGATGTGCCGGAACTGGTGGCCGCCTCGGAGTTCATCCACTTCGCCTGCACCTCGGAAGACATCAACAACACCTCGCACGGCATGATGCTGAAGGCCGCGCGCGACACCGTCATGCTGCCGTCGCTGAACAAAGTGATCGCCCGCCTGACCGAGATCGCGCACGCCAACGCCGATCTGCCGATGCTGTCGCGCACCCACGGCCAGACCGCCAGCCCGACCACCCTGGGCAAGGAAATGGCCAACGTGGTCGCCCGCCTGCAGCGCGCCATCAAGCGCATCGAGCAAGTGGAAATCCTGGGCAAGATGAACGGCGCGGTCGGCAACTACAACGCCCACCTGTCGGCCTACCCATCGTTCGACTGGCCGGCATTCTCGAAGGCTGTGATCGAACAGCGCCTGGGCCTGGTGTTCAACCCGTACACCATCCAGATCGAACCGCACGACTACATGGCCGAGCTGTTCGACGCCTTCGCCCGCGTCAACACCATCCTGCTGGACCTGAACCGCGACATCTGGAGCTACGTCTCGCTGGGCTACTTCAAGCAAAAGCTGAAGGCCGGCGAAATCGGTTCCTCGACCATGCCGCACAAGGTCAACCCGATCGACTTCGAAAACTCGGAAGGCAACCTGGGCCTGGCCAACGCCATCCTGAAACACCTGTCGGAAAAACTGCCGGTCTCGCGCCTGCAACGCGACCTGACCGACTCGACCGTGCTGCGCAATATCGGCGTCGGCCTCGGCTACACCCTGCTGGCTTACGACAGCTGCCTGCGCGGCCTGAACAAGCTGGAAGTCAATCCAGCCCGCCTGGAAGCCGACCTGGACGCCAACTGGGAAGTGCTGGCCGAGCCGGTGCAAACCGTGATGCGCCGCTACGGCATCGAAAACCCGTACGAACAGCTGAAGGAACTGACGCGCGGCAAGGGTATCTCCAAGCTGGCGCTGCAGGAGTTCATCAACGGCCTGGCCGTGCCGCAGGAAGCCAAGGACCTGATGCTGGCCATGACCCCGGCCAACTACACCGGCATCGCCGCTGCTCTGGCAAAAGCCATCTGATGTAGAAAAGCAATCTGCTTTACACTAGCCCCGGAAACGCTAAGCGTCCGGGGCTTTTTTTCGCCCCTTTTCTTGCCCCGGCGAGCACGCATGGAATTTCTTTGGTATATTAGTCCTAACACGTACTATTTCTCCGGAGCCGTTTATGCAACGCTATACCAAAATCGCGATGTTGCTGCATTGGCTGGTCGCCCTGCTGATCATCGCCACCTTTTTCCTCGGCCTGTCCATGGTCGCGATTCCGGGCTTCTCGCCCACCAAGCTCAAGTACTTCTCCTGGCACAAGTGGATGGGCGTGACGGTGCTGCTCCTGGCCGTGATCCGCCTCCTGTGGCGCCAGGCCAACCGCCCGCCGCCGCCGCTGCAATCGATCCCCGCCTGGCAGCACAAGATCGCCGAAGGCATGCACTACCTGCTGTACTTCCTGATCTTCGCCGTGCCGATCTCGGGCTACCTGTACTCGTATGCGGCCGGCGTGCCGGTGGTGTACCTGGGCCTGTGGCAGATGCCGGCCGTGATCGCCCCGGATCCTGAACTTAAGGCAACTTTAAAAACCGTCCATTATGTTCTGACCATGACGATGGCCGCAGCGGTAGTGGCCCACGCCCTGGCCGCACTCAAGCATCACTTTATCGACCGCGACGTCACGCTGAAACGCATGCTGCCGCTGTAATTTCCCATCCTGGAGCCCACCATGAATACCGTTAAAAAAATCGCCCTCGTCTCCCTGCTCGGCGTCGCCTTTGCCGCCAGCGCCGCCGCCCTGAAAACCGATCCGGCCAAGAGCACCGTCACCGCCACCTTCAAGCAGATGAACGTGCCGATCGACGCCAAGTTCAAGAAGTTCACCGCCGCCATCGACTACGACGCCGCCAAGCCGGACGCCGCCAAAGCCACGGTGGAAGTGGAAACCGCCAGCATGGACCTGGGCGATCCCGAGTACAACAAGGAAGTGACCAAGAAGGAATGGTTCAACGCCGCCCAGTTCCCGAAAGCCACCTTCGTCTCGACCTCGATCAAGCCGGCCGGCGCCGGCAAGCTGACCGTCACCGGCAAGCTGACCATCAAGGGTAAAACCACCGACGTCAGCTTCCCGCTGACCGTCAAAGCCGACGGCAAGACCCAGGTGTTCGACGGCGCGGTGCCGATCAAGCGCCTGGCCTACAATATCGGCGAAGGCGAATGGAAAGACACCAGCATGGTGGCCGACGACGTCGCCATCAAGTTCCACGTCGTTGCAGCACAATAAGCAACCCAATAAGCAACCCAATAAGCAGCCCAATAAACAGCCCAATAAAACCACTGACCACAAAGAGAGACCAGAAGATGAAATGTCAAATCGTGATCGCAACGCTGTTGGCCATGTCGGCCGGCTCGTCCATCGCCGCTACCTACAACATCGACCCGACCCACACCTTCCCGAGCTTCGAGGCCGACCACATGGGCATTTCGGTATGGCGCGGCAAGTTCAACAAGACCAGTGGCACGGTCACGATGGATCGCGCGGCCAAGACCGGCGCGCTGGATATCAAGATCGAGGCCGACTCGATCGACTTCGGTCTCGACGCCATGAACAAGCACGCCAAGGATGACGTGATGTTCAACGTCGCCAAGTTTCCGACCGTGACCTACACCAGCAAATCGTTCAAGTTCGACGGCGACAAGCTGGTGAGCGTGGACGGCGAGCTGACTCTGCTGGGCGTGACCAAGCCGGTCTCGCTGAAAGTGGACAAGTTCAAGTGCATCATGCATCCGCGCTACAAGAAGGAAGTCTGCGGCGCCGACGCCACGGCGGAATTCAAGCGCAGCGATTTCGGCCTCAACTACGGCCTGCCGAACTTCTCGCCGGAAGTGAAACTGGCGATCCAGATCGAAGCCATCAAGGCCGACTAATCGCCCGGGGCCAAGTTTCTTGGCCCCTTTTTTTATTGTTATACTTCTAGTGCCGTTCAACCACAGTAGAAGAGACAATGAAAAAATCCCTGATCGTGCTCGCCATCCTGAGCACCGCCGCCCATGCCGACGAAGGCATGTGGATGCCGCAACAGCTGCCACAAGTAGCCAAGCAACTGAAAGCCGCCGGCCTCAAGCTGGATCCCGCCAACCTGACCAAACTGACCGAGTTCCCGATGGGCGCCATCGTCAGCCTGGGCGGTTGCTCGGCCTCCTTCGTGTCGCCGCAGGGCCTGGTTGCCACCAACCACCACTGCGTCTACGGCAGCGTCGCCCACAATTCGACGCCGGAACGCGACCTGCTGGCCAACGGCTTCCTGGCGCGCACCCTGGGCGAAGAACTGCCGGCCGCCCCTGGCAGCCGCATTTTCGTGACCAAGGCCGTGACCGACGTCAGCAAGCAGATCATCACCCCGGCCGTGGCCAAGCTCAACGGCAAGCAGCGCAGCGACGCGATCGAGAAGAACCTGAAGGCCCTGCAGACCGAGTGCGAAAAAGACGCCGGTCACCGTTGCACCGTGTCGTCCTACTACGGCGGCCTGGAGTACTACCTGATCAAGCAACTGGAAATCCGCGACGTGCGCCTGGTACACGCGCCGCCTGAAGGCGTGGGCAAGTTCGGCGGCGACACCGACAACTGGATGTGGCCGCGCCACACCGGCGACTACGGCTTCTACCGCGCCTACGTCAGCAAGGACGGCAAGGCCGCCGACTACAGCAAGGACAACGTGCCTTACCTGCCGCAGCACTTCCTGAAACTGGCGAAGGAAGGCAGCAAGGAAGGCGACTTCGTGATGGTGCTGGGCTATCCTGGTCGCACCAACCGTCACCGCCTGCCGTCGGAAGTGGCGTACACCTTCGACTGGAGCTATCCGACGTTCGTGAAGTCGTCGGCGGAAAACCTGGCCATCATCGCCGAGACCACCAAGGACAACAAGGACACAGCGCTGAAGTACGCGTCGCAAGTGGCCAGCATCAACAACTACTACAAGAACCGCCAGGGCATGCTCGATTCCTACGCCGGCAGCGACATGCTCAAACGTAAAACCGCCGAGCACGAAGCGCTGAAAACCTGGATCAACGCTGACGCCAAGCGCAAGGCCGAGTACGCCGGCGACGTCGAGCAGGTGGAAAAGCTGATCGCCCTGCGCGACGCCGAAATCCAGCGCGACACCCTGTTTACACCAGCGCGTCCACGCCTGCTGAACACGGCGCGCGTGCTGTACCGTTTGGCCAATGAAAACACCAAGGACGACGTCGAGCGCAAGTCCGGCTACCAAGTGCGCGATGTGCCGCGCATCAAGGCGTCGGTCGATGCACTGGTCCGCAACTACGATGAAAAGGTCGACAAGGCGCTGGTGCTGAACAGCCTGGTCAAGTACGCCGCGCAACCGGCGGCGCAACGCTACGCCGGTTTCGACAGCGTGGTCGGCATCAAGGATGGCATGAGCAAGGCCGAACTGCAGGCAGCGCTGGACAAGCTGTACGCCGGCAGCAAGCTGGGCGACGCCAACGAACGCAAGGCCTGGCTCGATCGCAAGCCGGCCGACTTCAAGGCCAGCGACGACAGCCTGATCAAGGCCGCCGTGGCGCTGTACGAATCGGACCTGGCAACCGAAGCCAAGGACGAGGAGTTGGGCGGCAAGCTGCAACAGGCTTACGCCACCTACATGAAGGCCAAGATCGCCTACATGCACAGCAAGGGCCAGGCCGTCTACCCTGACGCCAACAGCACCCTGCGCGTGACCTTCGGCAAGATCGCCGGCCGCGTGCCGGGTTCGGACGGCAGCAACTGGAAGGCCTTCACCACCGTGGCCGGCGTCGCCGCCAAGGCGACCGGCACCGGCGAATTCAACGCCCCTGCCGCGCAGCTGAAAGCCATCAAGGACAAGGACTTCGGCAAGTATGTCGATCCTGTGCTGAAGTCGGTGCCGGTGGCCTACCTGGCCACGCTGGACATCACCGGCGGCAACTCCGGTTCGGCCGCGCTGAACGCCAAGGGCGAGTGGATCGGCCTGGCCTTCGACGGCACGCTGGACTCCATCATTTCCGACTGGGACTTCAACAAGGCCATGACCCGCGACATCCAGGTCGACCTGCGCTACATCCTGTGGAACATGAAACACGTCGACCACGCCGACAACCTGCTGAAGGAAATGAACGCCGAATAAGCGTCCCGCCCTCAGGACAGAAGCCACGCCCCAGTAATGCGGCGTGGCTTTTTTTCGCCTGCTGTTGATGCGGCCGTGCTTGCCCATAGCGATGACTGACTACGATTGGAACAGCAACAAATCCAATTGCGAGCAGTCTTCAACAGGGGCATACTCAAATGCAGGCGGTCGTTTGGGAATTACCATCCTTTTCCCGGTATCGGGAGCGGTATCTGAACGATGACGCGTACCGCGTTTTGCAAATCGAGATGATGAGC
The DNA here is from genome assembly GCA_041874725.1 of Duganella sp. BuS-21. Lineage (GTDB taxonomy): Bacteria > Pseudomonadota > Gammaproteobacteria > Burkholderiales > Burkholderiaceae_D > Rugamonas. Next base: position 6,348,830 of record CP097466.1, read on the forward strand.
AATCCCAACGCCGGCGCCGTGATCCCCGGCAGTGGCGGGCTACGGAAGCTACGGCACGCCTATGCTGCCAAAAATCAAGGCAAGCGTGGAGGCATCCGCGTTATCTATTTCTGGCGGCTATCCGAACATGAATTCTGGCTCTTTTCCATTTACGGCAAAGATCAGGCAATGGATCTGACACCAGAGCAATTGCAAATCCTGCGTCGCAGGCTCAAGCACGAGTTACGACAACGAGGGGTTGAAACATGAAAAAGCGCAATCTGTTTAACGAATTAATGGAAGGACTCGATGCGCTAGGGGCGGAGCGCAAGGGAAAAGGCCAAATCAAGAAATCCGTTCTTCAAATCTCAGACAAATGCCGCGCGAAAGGAGAATCGGGTACATTAACAGTTACCTCAACTAGCCCGAAGGATATGTCATGCCCGCGAAGAAAATCGCCGTAGTCATCGGCAGCTTGCGCAAGGATTCGATCAACCGCAAATTCGCCCACGAAGTCATTGCGCTGGCGCCGCCCTCGCTAGCGCTGGACATCGTTGAAATCGGCGAGCTGGCGATCTATAACCAGGATCTGGAAGAGAACGGTGCGGTGGCGCCGCAGGCATGGACGCAGTTCCGCGACCGCCTCAAGGAATACGACGGCGTGCTGTTCTTCACGCCCGAATACAACCGCTCGACTCCCGCCGCGCTGAAGAATGCGCTCGACGTCGGCTCGCGTCCCTACGGCAGCAGCGTGTGGAGCGGCAAGCCGGCCGGCATCGTCAGCGTGTCCCCAGGCGCCACCGGTGCGTTCGGCGCCAACCATCATTTGCGCCAGTCGCTGGTGTTCCTCGACATGCCGCTGCTGCAGCAGCCGGAAGCCTACATCGGCGGCGCCGCCAACCTGCTCGGCGCGGACGGCAAGCTCAACAACGACAGCACCAAGCAGTTCCTGAAAAAATTCATCGACACTTACGCCACCTGGGTCGAGACCACCGCCAAGAAGTAATCAACGCCGCAACGCCGTAAAAGCATAGCCGGCCGCCGTCAATGCGGCCGGCTCCGCTTTGGCCGGCGCGCCGCGATTGAGCGCCAGCAGCAACGGCGCGCCACGCGCCGGCATCAGCGCCAGGTCCGCACCTGGCAGACGCTGCGCCAACGTCGCCTTCTCATCATCCGCACAGCTGACGTACACCCGGTACGAGGAACGGCTGTTGCCCACTTCCAGCATGAAGCCCGCCACACCGCGCGTGCCCGGTGCGCCCGCCATGGCCGTCACCCGCAGGCGCGTGGTCTGCTTGCGCAATTCGAGCGTGTTCCACACCTGCATCGGATACAGCCTAGGCCCACCGTCCGCAAGGTCCGCAGCGACGCCGGCGTCGGCCGCATCCGCTGCTTCGGCAACAATCACCGGCACGTCGCCGCGCAGCGCCCGCAATGGCGCCAGCCCACCATAGCGCCCCGCGCCGGCCGGCAACACCAGCAGCAGGTCGGCCGCCGGCCAGCCACTCGCTGCCTCCTGGCTATACGCCTCGCTATCGGCCTGCACCGCCAGAATGCTCAGGCCCTGAAAGCGGATCAATGCCTGCCCGGCGCCGGCCAGCTGCACGCGCCCTTGCGCCAAGCCCACCGTGGCGCCGGCCTGGCCGGGTAGCTCCAGTACATAGCGCGGCCCGATCTGCGCCACGCCCCATTTGCACGCCAGCGCCAGCAAGGCCACCACCGCCACCGTCCGCACGCCATAATTCATGCTGCTCTCCCGGCAAAGTAGACACCAGGCCAGTAGAACATCATCGGCAAGTCTTTTCCTTGAAGCAACTCAATGCTCCAGCTGTCGGCGCTCAAAAAACGGGCACGATGATACAATTCGGCGGGCTTATCCAGCCCGACCTCCCAACAACACCCTCTGAGATCCAGACGACCATGCACCCAGACATGCCTACGCCTTATGAAAAAGGCAATCAAAACCAGACCACCACATGGAGCGCATGCATCGCCTTCTACGAAGAACTGGCGCAACGCTTTCCGCAAGTGCTGCGGTTTGAACAGATAGGCGTGTCCGACGGCGGCATCCCGGTCCACGCGGGCGTGGTCAGCGCCGACGGCGTCCACGACCGCAACGAAATCAAGGCCGCCGGCCGCACTGTCTTCTTCAACAACAACGGCATCCACCCCGGCGAACCCGAAGGCGTGGATACCTGCATGGCCATCGTGCGCGACCTGTGCTTCGATCCCGCCAAGCTGGCGGCACTGGGCCAGACCGTGTTGCTGTTCGTGCCGCTGTACAACGTGGACGGCGCCCTGAACCGCGCCAACACCTCGCGCGTGAACCAGGACGGCCCGGAGCAGTTCGGCTTCCGTGGCAACAGCCGCCACCTCGACCTGAACCGCGACTTCATCAAATGCGATACGCTCAACGCGCGCATCTTCAACCAGCTGCTCACCAGCTGGGACCCGGACGTGATGGTCGACACCCATACTTCCAACGGCGCCGACTACCCGTACACCATGACCCTGATCCACACGCAGGCGGACAAGCTGGGCTACGGCCTCGGCCCCTTCCTGCGCTCGACCATGCTGCCGCACATCTACCAGGAGATGGAAGCCAAGGGCTGGCCGACCTGCCCCTACGTCAATCCGGTCAAGGACACGCCGGACGACGGCATCGCCGAATTCCTGGAAGTACCGCGCTTCTCGACCGGCTTTGCCGCCCTGCACCACGTGATCGGCTTCATGCCGGAAACGCATATGCTCAAGCCCTACAAGGACCGCTACGATTCCATGCGCGCCCTGCTGGACGTGACCATGGCCTTCACCGTGCAATACGGTGAGCAGATCAAGCAACTGCGCGCCGACGCCAAAGAGCAGGCGGCCAACGCCATCGAGTGGACCGTCAACTGGAAGATGGACGACACCAATCCATCCACCTTCCGCTTCAAGGGCTACCAAGCCCAGCGCAGCGCCAGCCTGCTGGGCGACTACCAGCGCCTGTCCTACGACCGCAGCCAGCCGTGGGAAAAGGACATCGCCTACTACAACAGCTTCGTGCCGTCGGCCAGCGTGCGTGCGCCGAAAGGCTACATCGTGCCGCAAGCCTGGCGCGAAGCCATCGAGCGCCTGCAATGGAACGGCGTCGACATGGCCCGCTTCGACGAAGTCTCGACGGTGGAAGCGCAGTACTACCACATTGCTTCCGTCACCTCGCGCCCGGCCGCCTACGAAGGCCATATGTACCACGACGAGGTACAGCTGGAAGCGCGCACCGGCAGCTTCACCGTGCAGCCGGGCGACTACTTCGTCCCGCTCAAGCAGGCCAACGCCCGCTACGCCGTCGAAACGCTGGAACCGCTGGGTCACGACTCCTTCTTCCGCTGGGGCTTCTTCAACAGCGTGCTGGAAAAAAAGGAAGCGTTCTCCGACTACGTGTTCGAAGACCTGGCCATGGAAATGCTGGACACCGAGCCGGAACTGAAAGCCAAGTTCGAAGCGTGGAAGGCCGCCAACCCGGCCCTGCTGTCGGACCAGGACGCGGTGCTGGGCTTCATCTTCGCCAACGGCAAGCGCCACGCCGAGCCGGAATGGCGCCGCTACCCCGTGCTGTCCGTCTTCTAAACAACACCGCCTTACCTCCATGCGCACCGTGGCGATCCTGCGGTGCGCATGCAAGCTGCCCACAAGGCCATAGCCATGCACTACGCACTCAACCTGCGCACCTTCTTTTATAGCCACTACTTTTATCTTGGCTTGCGTTTCGCCGCCGGCCTGGTCGGCGTTACCCTGATCACCCTGCAATTCGCCGGCATGGCCACCGCCATGACGGTCTGCATCGGCGCGCTGTGCACCGCGCTGATGGACATGCCCAGCCCCCTGCGCCACAAGTTCAATGAAATGAGCGCCTCGGTGCTGCTGTGCAGCGCCGTCACGCTGCTCATCAGCCTGTGCGCCCCCTACCACTGGCTGCTGATGACCATGCTGGTGTTGATCAGCTTTGCGGCCTGCATGATGGTGGTCTACGGCCGCAAGTCCATGCCGCTGCAACTGGCCACGCTGTTCATCATGACCATGTCGATGGAGCACTCGATGACGGCGCGCGAGTCCTTCATCCACACCGGCCTGTTCACGCTCGGTGCGGTGGCCTACCTGGCATACGCCATGGGAATCTCGTGGATACTGCGCCACCGCATCAAGCAGCAGGTGCTGGCCGAAGCGCTGTTCGAGCTGGCGGCCTACATCGACATCAAGGCCGATTTCTACGACACGCGCTACAACCTCACCGAACAATTCAATAAACTGATCCGCCATCAAAGCCTGCTGGCGGACCGTCAGCAAGCCTCGCGTGACCTGATCCTGCGCGCGCACAACAACATCAAGGACGCCATCGTGGTGCAGGTACACGTCTGCATGCTGGACCTGTATGAGCTGATCCTGTCCACCCACACCGACTACGCGCTGCTGCGCACCCACCTGGTCGATTCACCGGTGCTGCGCACGCTGCACGACCTGGCCTACAAGGCCGCGCGCGATATCGAATCGGTGGCCTACGACGTTACACGCAAGAAGTCCTCCTTCCCGGAGATCAGCTACGAGCCGGAGCTGGACGCCATCGACGCCGAGCTGGCGGCCATCCAGCAACGCATCGACGAAGGCAAGCCGCAGCAGGAGGCGCTGGCCGTGCTGCGCGCGCAGCGCAACAAGATCCGCGCCATCATCAAGATGATAGGCGAGCTGCACCAGGCCAGCCAGAAAGCCTACGACAGCACGCCGTTCTGGGCCGACGCCGACATGGGCCCCTTCCTGTCACAGCAGAAGTACGAGCTGCGCATGATCCTCTCGCACCTGCGCTGGGACTCGCCGATCTTCCGCTTCTCACTGCGGGTGGCGATGGCGATTTCGGTCGGCCTGGCGGTGGCCGCCATGCTGCCGTATGCGGCGCACAGCTACTGGATCGTGCTGACCATCGTGATTATTCTGAAGCCCAGCTTCAGCATGACCAAGCAGCGGCGCAGCGACCGTATCATCGGCACCATCATCGGTTGCGTGATCACGGCGCTGATCATCAAGTTCCTCAATCATCCGGCGGCGATGCTGGGCATCCTGGTCCTGGCGACGGTGGCCACGCCCACCTTCATTTACCTGCGCTACCGCTACGCGGCAATCGCGGTATCGATCATGATCCTGCTGCAGATGCACCTGATCGCACCGGGCAACCATGACCTCATCATGGAACGGCTGGTGGACACCTTCATCGGCGCGGCAGTGGCGACGGCGTTCAGCTTCGTGCTGGCGAACTGGGAATATCAAAGCCTGCCGCGCCTGGTGCGCAACGTGCTCGATGTGAACCTGCGCTATATGCAGGCCAGCTTCGATCTGCTGCAGGGCAAAGGCAAGGACGATTTCGCCTACCGCATCGAGCGCAAGCGCCTGATGGACAGCCTGGCCGCGCTCAGCTCCGCGCTGGTGCGCATGCTCGACGAGCCGTCCAGCAAGCAGCGCGCGGTGGAGGACATCAACCTGTTCATCGTGCAGAACTACCTGCTGGTGGCGCACGTGGCGGCGCTGCGCGCCATCCTGCGCCGGCATGTGAAGGAACTGCCGGCGGCGCCGGTGAACGCGATGCTGGCCGACAGCCACAGCCAGGTGGTGGCCGTGCTGGAACGCGCACTGGCGCCGGGCCAGGCCGATGTCGCGCCGCTGATGACGGCGCTGTCGCCACATCCAGCAACAACGCCGGAGGCCGACGCAGTGCCGTGGTCCGGCTGGCCGCTGGTCCAGCGCCGCATCCGCCTGTTGCAGGCGGATGCCGTCAAAATCATCATCCACAGCGAAGCCATCCTGCGCGACGCCAGCTAAAACCGTCACCTGGCCGTCAACCTGAATCTCTTATTTTGCAAAGATCGAAGGGTATCGGAATTGCGCTTGCAGGCCGCCGGCTATCGTAGCGTAAGGCGAACTGAGTTTGATCGCGCTGACCGCATCCAACTGCGCAGCCTGCTCATTGCTCAGTTTTAGCGTGATCGCACATATGAAGTATTCATCGTGAGCAATTCAGGCAGTAGTAAAACAATTTATGACTACTGATACTATAGGACGATGAACCCATCGTCTTCCCAGCTCAGCACGCGCGATCTGCTCTCCGCCCTCGCGGTGGTCCTCATCTGGGGCACCAACTTCGTCGCCATGAAAGTCGGCCTGCGCCACCTCACGCCGTTCCAGCTGGGCGCCGCGCGCTACGTGTTCGCCATCCTGCCGCTGATTATTTTCATCCGCCCGCCGAAGCTGGCGCCGAAGTGGATCATCGCGTATGGACTGAGCCAGGGTGTGGGCCAGTTCGGGCTGTTGTTCCTGTCGCTGCAGGTTGGCATGTCGGCTTCGCTGGCGTCGGTGATTTTGCAGACGCAGGTATTTTTCACCGCCATCTTCGGCTTCCTGCTGCTGAAGGAGCACACCAGCCGCGCGCTGATGGCGGGGCTGCTGCTGGCGGCGCTGGGACTGGCCTGCTTTGCGGCGAGCTCGCTGCGCGCGGTCGCCACCACCGAGATCACGCCGGCCGGTTTTGTACTGTGTCTGGCCGGTGCCGCCATGTGGGCCGTGTCGAATATCGTGGTGCGCCGTGCGCAGAAGGAAACGCCGGACTTCGATGTCATCAGCTTCATCGTGTGGTGCGGCGCCGTGCCGATTGTGCCGTTCATCCTGCTGTCCCTGACGTTTGACGATCCGGCCACGCGCTGGCAGTGGGTCGATGCGCCTTTCACCACCTGGATCGCGGTGGCTTATGTCGGATGGATGTCCACCATCATCGGCTATGCAATGTGGACGCGGTTGCTGAAACGCCATCCGGTCAACCGCGTGGCGCCGTTCAGCCTGGGCGTGCCGGTGGTCGGCATCGCTTCGGGCATGCTGGCGCTCGGCGACGTCATCTCCGTCTGGCAGTGGGTGGGCACCGCCTTGATTGTGGCGGCGCTGATCTGCACCATGTTCGGCGGCCGCTGGCTGGACCGCCGCAAATAAGCAATCAAGCAGCGAAGCAGACGCGGTTGCGGCCGGTCTCCTTGGCGCGGTAAAGCAGCGCGTCGGCCTTCTGCAGCATGGCTTCCGCCGTGCCGGCGGCCAGGTCGGCGTACACACCCATACTCATCGTCACCTTCAGATCCGGATGCACCTGGTGCCACGGGAAAGCTTCAATGATGCCGCGTAGCTTGTCGCACAGCGCGGCGGCCTGCGGCAGCTCGGTCTCCGGGAAGGCGATGACGAATTCCTCGCCGCCATAGCGCGCCACCAGGTCGCTCAGCCGCATATGGCTGCGCAGGATTTCGCCGACCTGGCGCAACACGACATCGCCGGTCGCGTGCGAGAACTGGTCGTTGATGCGCTTGAAGAAGTCGATATCGCCGATCACCACGCTCAGCGGCCGCTTGTGACGCACCGCGTGGCTGAATAGCGTAGTGGCCTGCTCGTCGAAGTGGCGGCGGTTGTGCAGCTTGGTCAGCGCGTCGCGCACACTGAGCTCGCGCATTTGCTCGGCCTGCGCCAGAATGGTCTGGTGCGACTCGTTCAACTCCTCGTGCGAGCGCGCCAGCTGGGCGCTCATGTCGTTGAAGGCGGCGGCCAGTTCGGCCACTTCATCCTTGCCCTCGACCGGCACGCGCTGCAGCAGCGAGCCGCCGTGCATGGCGCGTACGGCGCCGGTCAGGTGACTCAGCGTGCGGCCCAGGCTGCGGCTGAGCAGCAGGCCGAGCACCAGCGCCAGCACCGCCGCGCCGCTGACGCCGAACCACAGGGCGTCACGCATCGCCGCCAGGTATTGCAGTTCCTGCTTGCTTGGCGTGATGACGCCCTCCGGCGAGACATAGGCGGCGATGCGGCCGCCCACCATCACCGGCCGCGCATCCTTGCGCGCTGCTTCGGGCAACGGCTCGCCCGGGTGGTACGCGCCGGCGCCCAGCAGCACGCGAAAATCATGATCGGCAAGGATGAAGCGGAACGGCGGCTCGCCGCCCTGGCCAGATGGCGGACGGCGGTCTTCACGGTCGCCTTCGCCCTCCCGCCCACCAGGAGGAGGCGGTGGTCCTTGCTCCTCGCCGCGCGATGGCTGGCTGGCCCGCATGAATTCGTCGAAGCCGAGCTTGCCCGGACTTTGTTCCCAACTGCCGTATTGCTGCAGATAGGTGCTGACGGCGGTGTGGAAATGCTCGGCCGCCTGCTCGCGCCGGATGCTGTCTACTTTCTTGGTCATGCCGACGTAGGCCAGGCCACCCACCATCGCCACCGCAGCCAGTCCGGTCAAGAACAACGCCAGCATGAATTTCGTGCGCAAGGACATCCCGACTCCGTCAGATTATTGCCAAATGGACAGTAATCATACCTGAACGTAGTTTCACCAAGAAAAAAATTGCGTCATTTTGCTGCCGCATGGCAACGATTTCTCATAGAGAAAATGCGCAGTTATATTGAAAACTTATATCGCGCATCACAAATCAAAAGTTTATTTATTACTGAACCAAGCGCATACTGCAACGCATCAAACGAACATTTATGGAGCTTCCGATGAGCGCAACGACCTACAACACCTTTACGGACACTGGCTACTTCGCCAATATTGCCAACGCCGCCCGCCAGTTGATGGCCGCACTGTTCGCCGTCCAGCCGGTTGTATCGCAGCGCAACAAAGAAGAGACCATCTGGTGGCTGAATAGCCTGGCCAAGGACTGCGAGATGCACTCGCCGAGCCTGTCCGCCGAACTGCGTTACTTCGCTTCCCGCGCCTGATTCATTCAAATCCAAGGAGAAATACCATGCTGACCATTATCGAAAACCTGCCTGCCGCAATCGCCCTGTCCGGCCTGGTGCTGCGCCTGTACCTCGGCGGCAAGCCAGAAGCCAAGGCAGAAGAGTAAGCGCTCAAGCTACTGCGCATAATTGAAAAAAGCCCCGGCACGCGCAAGCGGCCGGGGCTTTTTAACGTTTGCAGCCTTAGTTCAGGCGCGAGTGACGCATGCCGTACAGGAAGTAGGTCAGCACCGCCGCCGTCATCCAGATCGCAAACACGGTGTAGGTCGTCAGCGACAAACCGAACATCAGGTACAGGCAGGCCGCGATGCTCAGGCCCGGCACCAGGTAAGGACCGCCCGGCACGCGGAAACCTTTTTCAGCCGAAGGACCGGCCTTGCGGCGCATTACCGGCACCGCCAGCGACACCACGCTGAACGCGGTCAGCGTACCCATGCTGACCATGTCCCACAGGAAGGTGGCGTCGACAAAGCCGGACACCAGGCCCACCACCACGCAGACGATCAAGGTGTTGTGCACCGGCGAACCGGTGCGCGGGCTGACCTTCTTGAAGGCCGGCGAAATCAGGCCGTCCTTGGAGATCGCGTACAGGATGCGGGTCTGGCCGTAGATGGTGACCAGCGTCACGCTGAATACCGAGATCACGGCGCCCGCCGCCAGCACCAGTGCCGGCCAGGTATGGCCGGTGACGTTTTGCAGGATCACGGCCAGGCCGGCTTCCTGCCCGGCGAACTTGGCCGCCGGCTGCGCGCCCATGGCGGCTACGGCCACCAGCATATAGAACACGGTGACGATGCCCAGCGCGGCCAGAATGCCGATCGGCACGTTGCGGGTGGGATTGCGGACTTCCTCGCCGGCGGTGGCCACGGTGTCCAGGCCGATGAAGGAGAAGAACACGGTGGCCGCAGCGGCCGTCACACCGGCCATGCCGGTGTAGTGGGTGCCGCCGTCCGGGCTGAAGAACGGATGGAAGTTGTTGATGTCGAAGCCGCTGAAGGCGATCACCACGAAGAAGATCAGGATCGCCAGCTTGATCAGCACCATGACGGCATTGGTGGTGGCCGATTCCTTGGCGCCGCGGATCAACAGCAGGCAGCACAGGCACACCAGGATGATCGGCGGCAGGTTGATGTGGCCCGGCCGGAATTCGATGCCATGCGCGGTGGAGACGATGCTCGGCGTGCGCAGCATTTCCGGAATGTGCCAGCCGAAGGCGTTGTTGAGGAAGTTGTTCAGGTAGTCCGACCAGCCGATCGCCACCGCGCTGGCCGCGAGTCCATATTCCAGCAACAAGCAGGCGGCCATGATGAAGGCCAGGAACTCGCCCACCGTCGCATACGCGAACGAATACGAGGAGCCGGAGGCGGGAATGCGGAACGACAGTTCGGCGTAGCACAGCGCGGTCAGGCCGGCGGTGATGGCGGCGATCAGGAAGGACAGAATCACGGACGGGCCGGCTTTTGGCACGGCCTCCACCATGGTGAAGAAGATGCCGGTGCCGATGGTGGCGCCAACGCCGATCATCGTCAGGGGAAACAAGCCTAAAGAGCGGTGCAGGGTATTGCTGCTGCTTGGAGCGTGTTCTTCTTTTTTGTTATCGACCAGCTTGGTACGGGTCAGTTTCTGGACCAGCGTTTGGTTCACAGGCAATCCTTGTGGGAGATATATGTACGGGCAAAAACACAGCGATTATAGGGCTTTCCAGCGTGCGGCCCCTACAGGTATTTTGTGCCAGAAATACAACCTCGTTACATGTGCTTACTTTTGATACAGCGGCATGTCTAGATTGCCAACAGGGTGCAGGTTACTCTTGAGCCAACTGTTACTGAGAGCCAAGAAGGAGCCAGCCATGCCGATCAAAAAAATCCCGACCGTATCCCGCCGTTTCCATCCGGCCGCCGTCACCGGCGCCGCCATGGTACTGATCGGACTGGCTCTGACCCTGACCGCCTTGATCGTCCGCTCTTAAACGAACATCCCTAGATAGTCGCGCTTGCCGACCGGCACACCCTGATTGCGCAGAATGTCGTGCGCGGTGGCGACGTGGAAGTAAAAATTGGGCAGTGCAAACGTCAGCAGGTAGCTGGCGCCGGTGAAGTCCGGGAAGCCGCCGAAATTGAGGGTGATGGTGCGCTGCTCGCTGCCGTCGAAGTGCCCGGCGGGCACGCTTTCCAGATAGGCGATGGTGTTGTCGATACGCTGGCGTAGCTGGTCGAACGACGTTTCGTTATCGTCGAACTTGGGCGCCGGCACGCCGCTGAGGCGCTCCACCGACATCTTGGACGTATCGCTGGCGCGCTGGACTTGCGCCGACAGCGGCAACATATCATCGGCCAGCCGCGCCGAAATCATCGCATCCGGCACCGAGCCGCGCTGCTCGACATGCTGCTCCGCCTTCGTCAGCAATGCCGCCAACACCTTCAAGCCCCGCACAAACACGGGCACCGTTACCTCATACATCGAAAGCGCCATCACCAGCTCCATAGCGTTAGGAAAATATGAGTCTATCCCAAGATTTCAAACGATGCGCTGCATGCCCAAAGCTTTGGCCGCTTTGCGATCAAAAGTAACAATAGCGGAACAGCCCGCCTGCTTCGCCAGACTGAAAATAAGGCTATCGACGAACTCGGCGTTGGTGGTGTCGCATAGATGAAGCGCGCGGAAAAGAACAGCCGCCTTCTCCACCTTGAACTCGGACATTCTAGCTATGCGACTGAGCCTTACACTCGCCTCACTTTGCGAGAGTTGGAAGACATAGCTCAGAAACCAGAAGAGTTCCACAATCACGACCAGACTGACAAAGCCGGGATTTGAAACGGATAAAGAGTTTATTAACGCCTGAGCTTGTTTCGACTGAAGAGCGTCATCCCGCATAAGGTATTGAACGATCACATTGGTATCGAGGCCAATCATTTGCTAGCCATGGCCGCTCTTTTTGCCGCGAACTCAACCATATCTTCCGCCGCGCAGTCGATATCCGGTTTAGGCAAGCTCCCCTTCAAAATGGAAGGCGAGAGATTCTTTGCGACCAACAGAACTTGTCCCTCGCCATAACTCAAAAACTCTATCCGGCCTCCCTGCTCCAGACCAAGTGCCTTCCTCACGGAGCGCGGAACGGTAACACTACCGTCGGCGGCAACAAATGCTGTAACCATGGTTTTCTCCTCATGCCGATCTATCTAACTCTAAGCCGAGTTCCATAAAGATCAAGCGGTCATACCTCCAACCTTGCGAGGCATCAAAGAAGCTTTGCCAAATCACAATTGAGGGTATTGATCGGATGAGAAAGCGAAGGCTGCTGAACTTTAAGAAAGCCGCCATCGCTAGTTGTTACTACTATTTAGGCCATGGCGTCGACGTTGTTGCCGAGGTTGGCGTTGCTGGTGGTGGCGCTGGCGGCGGCAGCTTTGTTGGCTTGGGCCAGGTCGTAGACCAGTTGTTCTTGCTGGGTGACGGTGCCGTCTTCGTTCTTGTCGGCGGCTTCGTAGGTTTTGGTGGCGCTGCTGGAGCCGCCGACGCCACCGCCGCCGTCCTTTGCACCGCCGCTGGCTTGCTGGCCTTCGGCGCCTTGTGGACGTGGGGGTTTGAAGTCGCCGCTTTTGATGGCGGAGGTCAGGTCGTCTTGCGTGATCGAGCCGGTGCCTTCCTTGTCGATGGCGGCGTACTGCTTGGTGGCGTCTTCCGTCGACACGCCTTTGGATTCCAGGCCTTTGACAAATTCATCTTTGCTCACCTTGCCGTCGGTGTCGGCGTCCATCTCGCCGAATACCTTGGCCGCCAGGCGCGCTGCGCCTTTGGCCGGGTCGAAGGAGGTCGCGCTGGCTGCGCTACTGCTGGAAATGCTGCTGATTGCGGTGCTCATGGTTCTTACTCCGTTGTTAAGGACACTGTCCTGTTAACGAACCATTTCACGCATAGATGAGCCACCGATGTGTAAAGACCGGTAAAGATCAACCGACGCGCACCACCATCAAGCCCGCGCGCAGGCCGACGCGCACGTCGGGATTGGGAAACACCACCAGCTCTTCCGGGAACTGCACGGTATAAACCGTATCGCCATCGCGCGCGATCTCTTCACCTTGTTTCATGGCGGTGAAGTTGTGCGTCTCTTTGCCGAAGGCCATCTGGAATTGGTCGCTCAACTTGATGATCTGACGTGCCGTGTTGTAGATGTGCGGACGCTGCGTGCCTTCCCGCTTGGGCGCGCCGCGCAGCAGATCGTCCAGCGCCTGCGAGGCTTCCTCGAACTGCGCCAGGTCGTTCTGGCCCAGCGTGCCGATGCGGCCTAGTTCAACGGTAGTGCCGGCCGCCGCGTGATGCTCGGCCGAGTAGTAGCTGTAGGTGCCCACCGACGCTGGATTCATGATGATGGCGCCAATGCCGGCAAGGCCCAGCCAATCGATCAACTGGCCCCGCGCTTTATCAGGAATCAGCTCCGGCACGATGGCGAAGGTTGGATACACCGATGGCCGAATGGCGGTGTGCAAATCGAGATGCCAACGCACCGGCCCTGCGTCTTTGAAGAACGCGCTGGTGGCGGCGATCATGTCGTCGGCGCGCGCAGCTTCCGCCGTGCCTTCCAGCGTGCCGCGCTGGACGCGGAACATGCGGTTCAAGTCTGCATCGATGAAGCGCTTGCCGGCGCGGATGGCGCCGATGTTGCCGACGCAGAGCATCAGGTCTACCGATAGCGCGGAAGGCTGATGCGACAGGGCGTCCAGCAGATAGGCCACGACTTCGATCGGCCCCGTCTCGTCGCCATGCACGCCGACCGAGACTAGCACCGCAGGGCGCGGGGCGCTTGCTGGTTCGCTGGCGGCTTTGATCGTGATGATCCCGTCCGCCGGCTCGGTGACCGCGAAACCAGCCGCCGTGAAGCGCCCGGCGACCGCGCTGAAATCCGCTTCCGCCAGCGCCCTCACGGGCGCCGGCAATGCTGCTGGCAAATCGCTCATCGTATTACGCTGCCACGGTGGTGCTGGCGTTGACCGCCTCGGACAAGGCCCACACATCCAGCATGGCTTGTTCCAGATCCGTCGCCACCGCATAACCCGACAGGCCCAGCGTGTTGGCGACGACTTCCACCGCCTCCACTGCCGTATGGCCGCCGGTTGCATGCTTCAACACCTGCGACAGCAAGCGTTGCTGCGTGCGGCGCAGCGCGTTCTGCGCATAGCTGCGCAGCTGTTCCTGCGAACGGCTGGTGGCCGGCAGTTTCAGGCCGCGTTCCAGCGTATCGATGCCCACCTGCGTGCGCAGCGCCAGCCCAACCTGCAGGAAGGCCGGCAAGTCCATGCCCGCAGGACGCGATACCGACAGCGCCGCAAACACAAACGCAGCCACCGACTCAATGGCGTCCACTGCCATCCAGGCACGCGTAAACTCAGGACGCAGGCCAGGCGTCAACTCGGCTTCCGACTTGCCGTCGAGCGACGACAGCTGCGCCAGCGTTTCCGCCTGGGCGAACAACGCGGTCAACTCCGCCACACCGCCACCGGATTTCAGCTGGTCGCCAGGCACCGACAACGCGCCTTCGATCACGGCCTTCTGCAGCACGCGGGTATGCGCATCGACCTTGATCGATACCGCACGCGGCACTTTCAATGCATCCGCGTCCAGCGCGTTGAACACCGGCGCCAAGTTCAGCGCGGACCAGGCCTGGCCCCACGCCAGAATCACGTCCGCTTCATCAACGCCATGTTCGCCGGCCAACTGGCGCAGCATCAACGGACCGCAACGGTTCACCGATTCGTTGGCCAGCACGGTCGCCAGGATGGCGTTGGCCAGCGGGTGCGCCAGCGCAGGTCGGGTTGCCACCAGCAGGTCCGGGAAGTACGGTTTCAACACCGACTCGGCCCAGCTGTTTTCCGTCAGCGGCAGCGCGGACAGGATGCGCTTGTAGCGGTTCTTCACGTTGGCGATGACCACTGCCAGCTCCGGCGTGGTCAGGCCACGGCCGTCGGCCTTGCGGCGCGCCAGTTCGGCCACCGATGGCAGCTGCTCCAGTTCGCGCGACAGTGCGCCCTCTTCTTCCAACGACGCGATCAGCGCGGCGTAACCATCCTGCACTGCGCTGTCGGCTTGCGCCTGCAGCTCGCGGACCAGCAACTGCGTTTGCAGCGTGTTGTCGCGCAGGACCAGGCGTTCGATATCATTGGTCATCTCGTTCAGGATGCGGTTGCGGTCGGCTTCGCTCAACTGGCCAGCATTCATTTCCACGTCCAGCCACATCTTCGCGTTCACTTCGTGGTCCGAGCAATCCACGCCGGCCGAGTTGTCGATCGCATCGGTGAAGATGCGGCCGCCCGACAGCGCGAACTCGATACGGCCGGCCTGGGTCGCGCCCAGGTTGCCGCCTTCGGACACCACTTTGCAGCGCAGCTCATTGCCGTTGACGCGGATATTGTCGTTGGCGCGGTCTTTGACCTGTGCGTGCGTTTCGGCCGAGGACTTGATGTAGGTGCCGATACCGCCGTTGTAGAACAGGTCCACCGGTGCCAGCAGGATGCGGTGCATCAGTTCCTGCGGCGCCAGCGAGGTTTCCTCGATATCGAGCACGGCGCGGATTTCAGGCGACAGTTCGATCGTGCGGGCATTGCGCGGGAATACGCCGCCGCCCTGCGAGATCAGTTCCTTGTTGTAGTCTTCCCAAGAGGAGCGCGGCAGCGCGAACATGCGCTCACGTTCCTTGAACGAGGCTTCCATGTCCGGATTCGGATCAAGGAAGATATGGCGGTGATCAAACGCCGCCACGATCTTCAGCTTGCGCGACAACAGCGCGCCATTGCCGAACACGTCGCCCGACATATCGCCCACGCCCACCATGGTCACCGGCGTGGCGTGGATGTCGTGGTCCATTTCGTAGAAGTGGCGCTTGACCGCTTCGAACGCGCCTTTGGCGGTGATGCCCATCTTCTTGTGGTCGTAGCCGTTGGAACCGCCCGATGCGAACGCATCGCCCAGCCAGAAACCGCGCTGCACGGCGATGCCGTTGGCGATGTCGGAGAAGGTCGCGGTGCCCTTGTCGGCCGCCACCACCAGGTATGGATCGTTGCCGTCGTAGCAGACGGTGTCGGTCGGCGCAACGATCTTGCCCAGCAAGCGGTTGTCGGTCACTTCCAGCAGGCTGGAAATGAATAGGCGGTACACTGCTTCGCCTTCGGCCGCAATCACTTCACGCGCGGCGTCCTTCGGCATCTGCTTGCAGACGAAACCGCCCTTGGCGCCGGCCGGCACGATGACGGCGTTCTTCACCATCTGCGCCTTCACCAGGCCCAGGACTTCGGTGCGGTAATCTTCCATGCGGTCCGACCAGCGCAAGCCGCCGCGCGCCACAGGACCGCCGCGCAGGTGCACACCCTCGAAGCGGCGAGAGAACACGAAGATCTCGCGGAACGGACGCGGCTCCGGCACCAGCGCCAGGTTGCTGGTGTCGAACTTGAAGATGATCTTGTCGCCCTGCTGATCGTTCTGGAAGTAGCTGGTGCGCAGCGTGGCGGTAATCAACGTGGCCATCGCGCCCAGCACCACTTCGCTGTCGGCGTGGTTGATGGCCGGCAGGCGGCTCTTGATGTCGGCAACCTTGTCCAGCGCGGCGGCGCGGGTGGCGTCGTCCAGCGATGGATCGAAGCGCTGCAGGAAGACGTCCACCAGTTCCTTGACCAGCGCCGGCTGCGTGCGCAGCGTTTCAGCCATATAGCGCACCGAGAAGTTGGTGCCGGTCTGGCGCCAGTAGCTCATGTAGGCGCGCACCAGCTGCACTTCACGCACGCTGAGGCCACCTTCGATCACCAGGCCATTCAGGCGGCCGTCTTCGGCTTCGTTGTTGAACAAAGTCGAGAACAGTTCTTCGGCGACCGGCACGATCTCAGGCTTGGCCAGTTTGGCGGCGCTGGCGGCATCCACCGACAGGCTGGTGACGAAGTGCCGCTCACCGTTCACGCGCAGCGAGTAGGCCTGCTCGCGATCGATCGCCACGCCTGCGTTATGCAACGCAGGCAGAATGGTCGACAGCGACGGCACGCGATCCACCGAATACAGACGGATGGTGGTGGCGCCGTTGTCGGCTTCGATACGCACGTTCACGCGCGAGGAGTCGGTGTTGCGCAGGATCGCGTCCAGGTCGTGGAAGGCGGCGGCAGGCTTGGTCGCGGCGACATAGTCCGGCGGCAGCGTAGCGCACATCTTGCGCAGGCTGGCGCGCAGCGGCACGTCGGCCACGGCGTCGGCCAATACGGAGAACTGGTCGTGCCAACCATCGAGCACCGACAACAGCGGTTGCTGGATGTCGGTTTCCAGATCCAGCGGATAGCGCGCGCCGTGGGCGATGAAGTAGACGCGGGCCAGAGGGCCGTCCGCCACCAGTGTTTGCGAGCTGACGTGCTGGGCGCCGGAACTGGCTTGCAGCGCCTTGGCCAGGGCCGAACCGACGCTTGCGCTGTAACGCTCGCGCGGCAGGTAGACCAGCACGTTCAGGTGACGGGCATAGACGTCGCGACGGGCGAATACCTTGGCGCGCGGCTGCTTGTACAGCGACACCACGGCGCCGCAGACTTCGGCCAGCCATTCAGGGTCCGCTTCCAGCGCTTCGGTGCGCGGCAACGATTCGAGGATCTCGACGAACTTCTCGGCGCGGAAGCCTTCCTGGCGCACGCCGGCGATGCTCAGCACGCGCGCCACGCGACCGCGCGCAAACGGCAAGCGGTTCAGCGGGGTGGAGGTGGCGGCGCGGGTCAGCAGGCCCACGAAGCAGTATTCGCCGAGGATGGCGCCTTGCGCGTCGGTGCGGCGGATGCCGATGAAGTCCAGTTGCTGGTCGCGGTGCAGCGTGCCTTCCACGTCGGCCTTGACGATGGACAGGGTGTGGCCGCGCTTCGACAGCGTATCGAAATCGCCGGGGATGTTGGCCAGGCAGGTGCCGTACACCGGATGCGAAGTGTCCTGCAGCACGCCGATGCGGCTCGGGATATCACGCTCCAGTTCACGCACGCCCGGCTTCACAGCGTAGTAGGCAAAGCCGAACGGCTCGAAGCCTTCGGTGCGGGCCCATTCCAGAAAGGCTGCGACTTCCTGGCCTTCTTCGCCATGCGAAGTGGCTTCGGCGCCGATGCTGCTGAAGCGCTCCAGCATGGCGGCGCGGTCGCGGTGCACCACGGCGGCGTCGCGCGAGACCATGCTGATGCGTTCGGCCAGCATGCCGATTTCGGCGGCCTGCAAGTCTTCCGACAGCAGCACCAGCACATACGATTCCAGCTTGTCGCCAGCCTGACCGACGGCGGTCACCGCACCATCCGCATTGCGCGCCACCGGCAGCACGGCGTTCAGCACACCGTTGGCGGTGACGTGCAGCTTGCGCAGCGCCATCACGATGGAGTCCACCAGGTAGGGCATGTCGTCGTTGAGGATCAACAGCGCGGTGGCCTTGCCGCCACGGCCGTCGTCGTAACGCAGCGTGGCAATCTGCGCGCCGCTGCCGCTACGCTTTGCAGCATGAGTGAATCCATCCCACAAGACCGGGGCCAGGCTATCGGGCACGGTGCCCGCCAGGTCGTCATCATCCAGCGCGCCGAGCCAGGCGCTAATCAGTTGAGCAACTGGGGCGCCAACCTCGCTGGCTGGTTTGTTTGCGTTGACCAGATCCAGCGTTTGCTTACGCAGGTCTTGTGGCATTTGCTTCATCATGCTTCTCCAATACGTTATAGGTATCTTATGTTGCAGGCGCCGCGCCGGCTTATGGCTGCGCGGCGGTTATTCGTAGAGTCCGGGCAGGCCCAGTATACGACTCAATTCCTCAAGTGCGGTGTGCACTTCAATTGCCAGCTGCGGATCGGCCAGGTCGGCCGGCTCCAGGCGGTCGCGGTAGTGTTTCTCGACCCACGCCACCAGCGTATGGTACAGCGTCTCGGTCATCACCACGCCCTGGTGCATGGCGGCCGCTTCGGCATCGGTCAGCGCCACGCGCAGGCGCAGGCACGCAGGACCGCCGCCGTTGCGCATCGACTGGCGCAGGTCGAAGTGAATCAGTTCGTCGATGGCGCTGCCGCCGGCCACCAGGCCTTGCAGATAGGCCGCCACGGAAGCGACTTCCTGGCATTCCTGCGGAATCACCAGCGCCATCTTGCCATCGGCTTTGCTCAGCAGCTGGCTGTTGAACAGATAGCTGGCGACGGCGTCGGCTACCGGCACGCGGGCCGTATCGACGCGGATCGCGTTCAGGTCAGCGCCCACGCCGGCCATGGCGCGGCGCAGTTGGTCGAGCGCGCCGGCTTCATCGGCAAATGCCTGCTCGTGGTAGAACAGCGCATTGGCGTTACCCACCGCGATCACGTCGTTGTGGAATACGCCCTGGTCGATGACGTCGGGATTCTGTTGAATGTAGACCGTGCGTTCAGCCGACAGGCCATGCAGGCGGGCCACGGCTTGCGAAGCTTCCAGCGTCTGGCGGGCCGGGTACTTCTTCGGCGCAGTCGCGGCGGCGTCGAACTCGGTGCGGCCGTAGACGAACATCTCGACGCCGGCGCTGCCGTGGTCCTGGCACAGGCGCGTGTGATTGGCCGCGCCCTCATCGCCGAAGGCCGGCGTACCTGGCAGCGCATCGTGCACGGCGAAGTGCTTTTCATCCTGGAAGATGGCGCGCAGCGAACGCGCCGACTGCACGTGCTCGAAAGCGCGGTGCAGTTTGTTGTTCAAGTTGGCGGCGGTGAAGTGCAGGCGGCCGTCGGCGCTGTCGGCCGATGGGCTGACCGTCGCTGCGTTGGCGGTCCACATCGGCGAGGCCGAATACGCACACGCCAGGATCACCGGCGATTCTTTCGCGGCCTTGGCCAGCACTTCGGCGTCCGTGCCGGTGAAGCCGATGCTGCGCAACAGGCGGAAGTTCGGACGATCCTGCGGCGGCAGCAATGCCTGGCCGAAGCCGCGTGCGGCCAAAGCGCGCATCTTGGCCAGGCCTTGCAGCGCGGCCAGCTTGGGATTGGAGGCGCTCTTGACGTTGCTGAACGAGGCCACGTTACCGAACGACAGGCCGGCGTAGTTGTGCGATGGGCCGACCAGGCCGTCGAAGTTGAATTCGCGTGCGGACATTGCGGCTACCTTTAGAAGTTCATGCCTGGCGAAAGCTTCGCTGGCATTTCGAGGACACTGTTTTCAATCGATGCGACCGGATAGGCGCAATAGTCGGCCGCGTAATAGGCGCTCGGACGATGGTTGCCCGACTGGCCCACGCCGCCGAACGGCGCGCTGCTGGCGGCGCCGGTGGTCGGACGGTTCCAGTTGACGATGCCGGCGCGGGCGCGCACCTGGAAAATCTTCCACAGGTTTTCGTCGTTCGAGATCAGGCCCGAGGCCAGGCCGAATTCGGTGTTGTTGGCGGCCTTGATGGCGCTGTCGAAATCGTCCACGCGGATGATCTGCAGCAGTGGCCCAAACCACTCTTCGTCAGGAACGCCCTTGGCGTCGGTGACGTCGACGATACCGGCCGAAACGAAGCCGGTGTTGGCGTCCAGGTGTTTCATCTCCAGCAGCAGCTTGCCGCCCTTGGCCACCAGGTCCGTCTGCGCCTGCAACAGGCGCCTGGCGACAGCGGCCGACACCACAGGGCCCATGAACGGCGCAGGTTCCGCAGCGGAGGCGCCGATGGTCAGGCGGCCGGCCACATCGACCAGGCGCGCGACAATGGCGTCGCCGGCGGCGCCGGTCGGCAGGATCAAACGGCGTGCGCAGGTGCAGCGCTGGCCGGCCGAGATGAAGGCCGAGGACACGGCCATGAACACGGCGGCGTCGACTTCTTTGGCATCCCAGATCACCAGTGGATTGTTGCCGCCCATTTCCAGCGCCAACATCTTGCCCGGCTGGCCGCCGAATTGTTTATGCAGCGCGGTGCCGGTCTGGCAGCTGCCGGTGAACAGCACGCCATCCAGCAGCTTGCTCTGGCCCAGCGCGATGCCGGTTTCACGGCCGCCGTTGACCAGGTTGATCACGCCTTTCGGCAGGCCAGCCTGTTCCCACAGCTGCACGGTCTTCACGGCAGTACGCGGCGCGTATTCGCTCGGCTTGAATACCACGGTGTTACCGGCGATAAGGGCCGGCACGATATGGCCGTTCGGCAGGTGGCCGGGGAAGTTGTAAGGACCGAACACGCCGAACACGCCGTGCGGACGATGACGCAGCACCGCTTCGCCGTCGGCGATCTTGTTGCTGGTCTCGCCGGTGCGGGCGCCGTGGGCCTGTACCGAGATGTCGATCTTGTTGGCCATGGTGGTCACTTCGGTGCGCGCTTCCCACAGCGGCTTGCCCACTTCTTCGGCGATCAGCAGCGCCAGCTCCTCCGCATCCTGCTTGAGCAGGTCGCGGAAACGGGTGCAGACGGCGATGCGCTCGGCCAGCGGTGTCAACGCCCAGGCTTCAAAGGCCGCGCGCGCGGCGGTCGTCGCTTGCGCCACGTCCTGTGCGGTGGACTCGTTGCTGGACCAGGTCTGCTTGCCGGTGGCCGGGTCGATGGTGACCAGTTCCACGCCGCTGCCGTGCAGCCATTCGCCGTTGATGAAGTTACTGATGTTTGCCACAGAGTTAGCCATTGTTCTTCCTCGGATTGAGAGTCAGGGTGCGCACGGTGTCGCCGGTTTTGCAGTGCAGGAGTTTCTGTTCCGCTTCCGGCAAGGCGACGGCGCCGTTGACCGGCACCGAGTGCGACAAAATCATGCGGAAATCTTTGAGCGTGGTGTTCGACACCAGCATCGGCTCGGCCGCCGCCGTCTCCGGCGCGCAGGCGGAATCCCAGTCGGTGGTCGGGCCGATGTCGGCCAGCGTGCTGTCGCGCATGGCGCGCAGTTCGGACACGCGCGCCTGCAGCACCGGGCCGGCGTCGAAGATGTCGACGTAGCCTTCGAAGTACATGCCCTCCTGTTCCAGCAGGCGGCGCGCCGGCGCGGTGGAGGTGTGCACCTTGCCGATCACCTGCTGCGCATCTTCCGGCAGGTAGGCCACATACAGCGGCTGGCGCGGCATCAGTTCGGCGATGAAGGACTTCTTGCCGACGGCGGTAAGGTCGTCCACGTGATCGAAATCCATCTTGAAGAAGTGGCGACCCAGGCCTTCGTAGAACGGCGAGCGGCCGCCCTCCTCCTGGTAGCCGCGCATTTCGGCGATCAGCTTTTCCGTGAATAGGTGTGGGAACTGCGCGATGAACAGGAAGCGGCTCTTCGACAGCAGCTTGCCGTTATTGCCGGTACGGTAGTCTGGATGCAGGAACAGCGAACACAGTTCGGTGCTGCCGGTCAGGTCATTCGACAAGTACAGCGTGTCCATGCGGGTGAACACATTCAGCTCGCGGCTGGAATGCACCAGGGTGCCGATGCGGTAGTTGTAGAACGGTTCGGTCAGGCCCACGGAGCCCTTGATGGCGCACACCCCGGCCAAGCGGCCGCTGTCGGTGTCCTCCATCACGAACATGTAGTCGCGTTGCTCGGGCGGGATGGTTTCGGCAAACGAGGCCACGGCGATGGCCAGGCGGTCGCCCATCATCTTCATGTCCGGCTTGAGCGTGGTCATGCCGCTGCCCACCTGGGTGGCCATCACGTACAGGGCGTCGATGTCTTCGGCTTGGATTGCGCGTACTACTAGCATAGGTGGTCCACTCGTATTTTTATATTCTGACGCAGATGACGGTGTCGCCTTCGGCGACGCTCAGCGCTTCCTGTACCTCCGCCGGCAGCGCCACGCTCAGTTGCGACTCCAGCGACGGGCAATGCGTGATCACGGCGCGGAAGTTGTGCTCCGAACCGGACGACACGGCGTAGCGCAGTTGCGGCTCGCGGCCACGGTCCGGCGTTTCCACCGAGGTGGCGACGCGGCGTTGCAGCGCGCCGGTGAAGGTGCGTAGCGAATTCTTGTGGGCCTGCAGGATCGGGCCGCCGTCGAAGATGTCGATGTAGTCGTCGGCTTCGAAGCCTTCGGCCGTCAGCAGGTTGAAGGCCAGTTCGCCCGATGGGTGGATCTGGCCCATGGCCGCCTGCGCATCGCCCGGCAGCAGCGGCACGTAGACCGGATAGTGCGGCATCAGCTCGACGATCAGCGTGCGGTTGCGGGCGCCGCCGATGACGCGTTCGGCGTCGAGGAAATCCATCTGGAAGAATTTGCGGCCCAGCGCATCCCAGAACGGCGAACCGCCCTCGCCATCGGTCACGCCGGCCAGCGGCACGAAGAAGCGGTCGGCGAAACGGTGCGGCGCCAGCACGGCGAACATCAAGCGCGCGCGCGACAGCAGCGCCGCTTCCGGCGTGCCGTGTTCGCGTGCGCCGACGTAGAAGCTGGAGAGTTGCGAATAGCCGGTGAGCTCGGAGCACAGCGTCAGCGCATGCACGCTGTGGCTGATGTTGAGGTCACGCGAGACCTGCTGGATCACGTCGTTACGGAACGAGAAGTAGGTGCCGTTGGAACCGGCGGCGGCAAACATGGCGGCGGTGCCGACGATGGTTTTGTCTTCCGCTTCCAGCACCAGCAGGTAGGCTTCTTCGCTGGGGATATCGACATGCGCGGCAAAAGACGCGATCGACAGTTCGATCATGGCGAGGATTTTCTCGCGCGTCTTGGGCAAGGTATGCACTCCCGGCATGGGCACTGCGGCCAGCGCTTCGAGGGCAGCAATATCCGCAAGTTCAACCGGACGGACTACATACATGGGAACTCCTTAAATATTAGCCGTAAACGTCGTTCCCGCGTAGGCGGGAACCCATAGAACGCCGGCGGAGCACGCTCAGCATGGATTCCCGCGTGCGCGGGAAGTCGCGCCGCCCGGTGGGCGGCGCGACGACTAGGTTGGAAATTAGGCTGCCTTCAGCAGGCCATCCAGCGACAGGCGCAGGATGCGGTCGGCTTCGGCGATCTGTTCGTCGGTGACGATCAGCGCAGGCGCCATGCGCACCACGTCCATGCCGGCGATCAGCACCATCATGCCGTTGGCTTCAGCGGCTTTCTGGATATCCTTCGAGCGGCCTTTCCAGGCATCGGTCACCACCACGCCCAGCAGCAGGCCGGCGCCGCGCACTTGCGTGAACACTTGCGGATAATCGGCCACGACTTTTTCCAAGGTAGCGCGCAGCTTGCTGCCCGCTTGTTTCACGCGCGCCAGGAAGGCCGGCTGGTTGATGGTTTCCAGCACGGTCAGCGCCACGGTGGCGGCCATCGGGTTGCCGCCGTAGGTGGTGCCGTGCGAGCCGACGCCCAGGGTGGCGGCCAGTTCGTGGGTGGTCAGCATCGCAGCGACCGGGAAGCCGTTGCCCAGCGCCTTGGCCGAGGTCAGCACGTCCGGGACGATGCCGTAGCTCATGTAGTGGAACAGCTCGCCGGTACGGCCCATGCCCGACTGCACTTCGTCGAAGATCAACAGGGCGCCGGTTTTGGTGCACAGGTCGCGCAGCTCTTGCAGGAAGGCCTGGTCGCCGGGCACCACGCCGCCTTCGCCTTGCAGCGGTTCAACGATCACGGCGCAGACGTCGTCGCCGATGGCGGCGCGGGCCGACTCGATGTCGTTGTAGGTGATGTGATCGATCGACGGTGGCAGCGGCTCGAAGCCTTCGGTGTATTTCGACTGGCCGCCGACCGACACGGTGAACAGGGTGCGGCCGTGGAACGACTGGTAGCACGAAATGATGCGCGACTTGTGCGGGCCGAACTTGGTGTGGGCGTGCTTGCGCGCCAGCTTCAGCGCCGCTTCATTGGCTTCGGCGCCGGAGTTGCAGAAAAAGGCGCGGTCGGCGAAGGTCGCCTCGGTCAGGGCCAGGCCCAGGCGCAGCACCGGCTCGTTGGTGTAGCCGTTACCGAGGTGCCACAGGGTGTTGGCCTGGCGGGTCAGCGCTTCGACCACGATAGGGTTGCAATGGCCCAGAGCGGCCACGGCGATGCCGGAGGTGAAGTCCAGGTAGTGCTTGCCGTTCTGGTCCCACAGGTCCAGACCCGAGCCTCGGACCGGAACCATCGCTGCCGGTGCGTAAGTCGGCACCAGGACTTCGTCGAAAGTCTGACGAGTCACAGGACGGTTGAGAGCGGTCGTATCTACTTTGGCGTTCATGGCATTCCCTATCAATGGTGGGTACGGTGCGGCACAGCGCCGCGAGGACCCATTATAAAAAGCGGGATGCTAAAGTTCTTTTCAAATGGCGACAAGAATTTTTACTTTTAGCCGCAAAGTAAACTTATCAAGGAAGCATGAGCTTGCGCTGGCGCTCTTCGCGCGGCGTGTTGCCGAACAGGGCGCCGAAGGCGGTGGAGAAGTGGGAGCCGGATGAAAAGCCGCACATCAGGCCGACCTGCACGATGGAATGGTTGGTCTCCAGTAACAACTGGCGGGCCCGCTGCAAACGCAGCTCCAGGTAGTAGCGCGATGGCAGACTACCAAGATATTGCTTGAACAGGCGCTCCAGCTGGCGCCGGGACAGGCCCACCAGGTTGGCGATGTCGTCGGTCGAGAGCGGTTCCTCGATATTGGTTTCCATCAGTGTGACCGCTTCCGACAGGCGCGGTTGCAGCGCGCCGAAACGCGCCTGCAGGGCCACGCGCTGACGCTCCTCCGGCCCGCGCACCCGCTCCACGCACAAGCTTTCCTTGATCACGGCCTGCACGCTGGCGCCGAACAACTGCTCGATCAGCGTCAGCGCGAAGTCGATCGACGCGGCGCCGCCGCAGCAGCTCAGGTGGCGGCCGTCGAGCTCGAACAGATGTGGCGTGAGGATGGCGCGCTCGGTGATGTCTTCGGTGTCGGCATACAAGGCCCACGGCAGGGCGATGCGCACGCCGGCCATCAAGCCGACCCGCGCCAGCCACAGCACGCCGGCGCCGACGCCGCCCCAATAGTCGGCCGAGCGGCAGCGCTCGATCACGGCGCGCGCCTGCTCGGCAGGCAGTGGCGCCTGCTGCTCGTCGGCCACCAGCAGCGCTACATGGTGATGCCCGCCCGGCTGCGCCAGCACCACCTGCGCCGGCGTCAGGATTTCCAGTTGCAGAACGTCGCGCCCGAGCACCGAGGCGGCCAGTCGCAGCGGCTGCACCAGGCCGGCCCAGGTGATGGCGTCCGCCTCGCCCGCGTTGACCAGCAACAGCCGCAAGGGCTGTTGCCGGGCGAGACTGGAAAGGGTATCAAAAGACATGCAGGCTACTCCGGCGCAAGGGCCGTGGCGGGACGCTCGGTACTCCATTGGCTCACTATCATACCGGAGATCAACAGCACCGCGCCCAGCAAGCCGTTCCATGCGAGGGTCTCACCGAGCCAGAAATACGCGAAGATCGCGGCGCAGCCCGGCTCGAACGCATAAATCACCGCCGCCTCGTTGGCGCTGCTGCGGCTCTGGCCCCAGGTTTGCAGCGAGATGATGGCGGCCGTAGCGACCACGCCGAGGTAGACCAGATTGAGGCTGTAGGTCTGCAACCCCTTGCCGACGTGGGCGATATAGTCCGGCAAATCCTGCGCACGTTCGGCCAAGCCCAGCGGCACTTCGGAAATCAGCAGCCAGATGGCGGCGCACACGGCCACGGTGACGATCTGCGAGGCCGTCAGCGCCATCAGCTTCTCCACCTTGCGGGTGGTGGTCTCCATCAGCTTGATGTAGACGCCGAAGAACAGCGCGCACAGCAGCGCCAGCGTGTCGCCGCGGCCCCAACTGAAGCTGCCCTCCCAGCACAACGCGAACAGCCCGGCCACCGACAGCAGCAGCGCGTAGAGGATACGGCGCTCCAGCTTCGCGCCCAGCGCCACACCGAGCAACGGCGGCACCAGCACGTTGAGGCCGGTGATGAAGGCGTTGCGGTTGGAGCTGGTCAGCGCCAGCCCTTCGATCTGGAACACGTAGCACAGGAACAACACCACCCCGGCCAACATCCCCCAGCGCAGGTCGCGCCAGCGCACGCCCCACAGGAAAGGCAGCAGCAGCACGCTGGCCAGCGCGAAGCGGCATAGCACGATCCAGCTGGCCGACAGGTAGCCGGTCATGTCTTTCATCGCAGGGAAGGTGGTGCCCCAGACCAGGGTGACGAGCAGCAAAGCGGCAATACCGCGCAAGTGAACAGGCATCATTATTCTTTGGGTGAGAGTCTGCATAGTGTAACCGCCGGAAAGCCTGATGCGAAGCGGCTATAATCACGTCTTATGGGTGAACGATTCTTGAAAAGCATCCGGCTATTGGCCGAGTGCATGCAGGGCTATGAACGGCTCTCCGGCGAGTACGTGCGCCGGAGCGGTTTGACGCACGCCCAGTTCGACATCATCGCCACGCTGGGCAACACGCCCGGCATGTCCTATAAAGAATTGGGCGACAAGACGCTGATCACCAAGGGTACGCTGACCGGGGTGATCGAGCGGCTTGAGCACAAGGGGCTGGTGGCGCGTCAGCGCAATGATTGCGACAAGCGTTCCTTCTTTGTGAAATTGACGGCGGAAGGCGAGCGGACGTTCTGCACCGTGTTCCCGGAAGTCATTTCGCAAAGTGGCAAGGTGTTTGCGGACTATTCCGACGCCGATTTTGCGGCGCTGGAAAACACCTTGTCCGAACTGAAAAATGTCATCATGGCCGGCCAAACAGCAAGTCCGTCTACCCCTGACTGCGATTAAAAAACCAAGGAAACAGATTTGAAAACCTCTCTGCTGGAAGGCAAAAAGCCTGCCAAATTCGACAAGCACATCATCGGCAACCTGCTGCTGGACGTCGCTCCCGCTGACGAAGTACGTCAGGAAACGCTGATCGTCGGCGTCCGCAACGAAGACGGCGAAATCTATCGCCTGATCGGCGCTAGCACCCACAACAGCTTCATGAACGCCGTGGAAGAACTGTTCGACCTCGGCCTGAGCGACGAGCTGGAAGAGACCGACGACCCGGTCGACGGTTGCGACGCGATCTTCAGCGAGCAGTAAGCACCCACTTACTTGCCGGCGCTGTTGGCTGAATCCGACGCCGCAAAAAGTATTTTCAGAATAAATGCCTCGTGGCAATTTTTTGAGTATAATTTTTGACAATGGACAGACTCGACGCCTTCAAGACCATCGCTGCTCAAGCGAGCCGGGGCGAACTCACGTTCCCGGCCAACGTCAACGCCTCGCTGCGCCTGCAGCAGGCCTTGAACGATCCCGACTGTCACGTCGAGGCGGCCGCCCGGCTGATACAGGCGGACCCGTTGCTGGCGGCGCGCAGCGTCGCCATCGCCAACTCGGTCGCCTACAACCGTTCCGGCACTGAAATCTCCAGCGTGCGCGCGGCCGTGCAGCGGCTCGGCGTGCGCACCTTGCAATCGCTGGTGGCGGCGCTGATCGTGCGCCAGATCGGCAGCGAGGTCACTGAACCAGCGCTGGCGGCCAAGATCCAGCAGTTGTGGGAGCACACGGCCCATGTGGCTGCGCTGTCGCAGGTGATCGCGCGGCGGGTGACCCACGTCGATCCCGACACGGCGCTGTTTGCCGGCATCATGCACGAGGTGGCGGGCTTCTACATGCTGGCCAGCGCCGGCGAATTTCCGGCAGCGATGGACGGCGAGCCGGAGGATTGGGTCGAGCACGGCGAGATGGAAATCGGCCGCAGCGTGATGACCCATCTGGGCGTGCCGGAAGCGGTGTTCCGCGCGATTGAATCGATGTGGATGGGCTTGCGCGCGCTGCCGCCGGAAACCCTGGGCGACACCCTGCTGCTGGCCAACGATCTGGCGCCGGTGCACTCGCCGCTGCACCAGCGGCCCGGCGCCACCACGCTGCAGGGCGCGCGCACCATCGACTTCGTGGTCGGCGAAGGCACGCTGCACGCCATCATGACCGAATCGGCGGACGAGGTGCAGTCGCTGTACGCCGTGCTGATGCTGTAAACAAAAGTTTGGCAGCATGGGCTGGACGTTGCTTGCCGCTTTAACAGCACGCGGCACCATCCCAACCCGCACACCGCTGCGGCCAGGGTCAGACCCCTCGGGTCCCTTTCGTTCGGGGTGCTGTTAAGGACGACTGCCGAGCGGTGATCCGCCACGACACAAAAAAAAGCCCGCTGGGCAGCGGGCAAAGTCCAAAACTAGGGATCTCCTCCAGAGGAGACATTTGCAGAATACCCGGTCACCTCATTCCGCTCTGTGCGCCAGTTCACATAAGCTACGTTTTTCCCTTACCAGGCCAGACTCCACGTTGACGGTTTTATCGTCGGCCCTTGCTGCGACAGTTCGCGTCAGAAATCCAGTGGAATATTGTGCTCGGAACGCCAGGTCTTGAGCAGGTCGTGCCGACGGGCCGGGTAGCGATTGCCGAGCGATTCCACCGCCGCGATACGGTCGATGCGGAAATGGCGGAAGGCCATGCGCATTTCGCACCACGCGGCCAGTACGCGGCGGCCTTCGAAAAAAGCCAGGGCGAACGGCCACACCACACGATCGGTCGGCGATCCCTGTTCGTCGCGGTAGGACATGCGCAGGCGGTGCTGGTAGCGGATGGCCTCACGCACCGGGCGCACGTGGATGTCACTGCCGCTTTGCTGGTCCGGCCCGATCGGCACCCACAGGCTGGTTTCGGCCATGTCGTCGCGCAGGTCTTTGGGTGTGGCCATGGCGATCTTGGCCAGCGCGTTGTTGGCGGCGGCGGCCAGCGCTTCATCGCCTTGCCTGCGAACCCAGCGCGCGCCGAGCACCAGGGCTTCCAGTTCATCGGCGCCAAACATCAGCGGCGGCAGGAAGAAGCCGTTCTTCAGCATGTAGCCGACGCCGGCCTCGCCTTCCAGCGGCGCACCAAGGCCGGACAAAGTCTGGATGTCGCGGTAGATGGTGCGTTCGGACACGCCCAGCTGCTCCGCCAGTTTGGCGGCGGTGACGGGGCGGCGATAGCCGCGCATGGCGTCCATCAGCATGAATAGGCGGCCGGTGCGGCTCATGGTGCGGGTTTCACTCCAACAGGAAATTGCGCTGAGGCGCCTCCGGTGTGGCGCGCTCGTTTTCGGTTTCGTCCTTCAGCGCCACGCCGGACAACTGGCGGCGGCGCGATTCGGACAGCAGGTAGTGAAGCTTGAACGCTGCAGCGTCGAAGGTCAAGCCCGCAGCGCGGACATTCGAGATGCAATTGCGATTGGCGTCGGTGAGGCCGGGGCGCGGCGCGTGGGTCAGGTACAGGCCCATGCTATCGGGCGAGCTGAGGCCGGGGCGTTCGCCGATCAGCACCACTACGGCGTTGGCGTTCAGCAGATGCGCCACTTCGTCGCCCACCGCCACGCGGCCTTGCTGCACGACGGTGATCGGTGCGATGCACCACTGCTCGGGCGCAATGCGGGCCATCAGCGACTGCAGGAACGGTGCCGCATTCAGCTCGATCGCCAGCGCCGACAAGCCGTCGGCGACGACGAATGCGACGTCGTAGCGCGCCGTTGGCCGCAGCGCCGTCAGCTGCGCGCGCGAGGCATCGTCAAGCTGGCGGCCGAGGTCCGGGCGCTGGAGGTAGACATGACGATCACGCGCCGCGCTGTGAAGGCTCACGCACGGCAGGCCGCAAGCGGCGGTCAACGCTGCGGCCAGCGCTTCCGGCTCCAGCGCCAGATGCACCGCATCGCGCGCACGGGCATGGGCCAGCTGGAACGCCAGCTGCGACGCCGTCGGCTGACTCACGCCCGCACGTCCCAGCGCAATCCGCGCCGCCGTAAAGCGCCGCAACGACTGCCACGGATTGCTGACCACCGGCTTATCCATGCTGCAAAGCCTTATTGAAAGCCGCCGGAAAAGCCGCCTGCAACGTGAAACGCTCCTCATCGCCGACGATGCCCATGCCCTGCAACCACGCCTCGAACTCCGGTGCCGGCTTCAATCCCAACGCGCGCCGCACATACAAGGCGTCATGGAAGGACGTGCTCTGGTAGTTGAGCATGATGTCGTCCGATCCCGGTACGCCCATCACGAAGGTGCAGCCGGCCGCGCCAAGCATGGTGAGCAGCACATCCATATCGTCCTGATCGGCCTCCGCATGATTGGTGTAGCAAACGTCGCAGCCCATCGGCAGCCCAAGCAACTTGGCGCAAAAATGATCTTCCAACCCCGCACGCAGAATCTGCTTGCCATCGTACAGATACTCCGGCCCGATAAAGCCCACCACCGAATTCACCAGCAGCGGCTCGAAGCGCCGCGCCACCGCATACGCGCGCGCCTCGCAGGTCTGCTGGTCGACGCCGTGATGCGCATTGGCCGACAAGGCGCTGCCCTGCCCCGTCTCGAAATACATCACATTACCGCCCACCGTGCCGCGCCCCAGCGACAGCGCCGCCTGCCGGGCCTCATCGAGCAGCGACAGCGTGATGCCGAAACCGGCGTTGGCCGCCTGCGTTCCCGCAATCGACTGGAACACCAGATCCACCGGCGCACCGCGCTCGATGGCGGCGATGGTATTGGTCACATGGGTCAGCACGCAGGACTGCGTAGGTATCGCATAGCGCGCAATGATTTCGTCCAGCATGGAGACGAGCTTGATCACCTGCGGCACATTGTCGGTGGCGGGATTGATGCCAATCACCGCATCGCCGCTGCCGTACAGCAGACCGTCGAGAATACTGGCGGCGATGCCGGTGGCGTCATCGGTGGGATGGTTGGGCTGCAGCCGCGTGGCCATGCGGCCGGCCAGGCCGATGGTGTTGCGGAAGCGCGTGACCACACGGCACTGCTTCGCCACCAGCACCAGATCCTGCACCCGCATGATCTTCGACACCGCCGCCGCCATCTCCGGCGTGATACCCGGTGCCAGCGCCGCCAGCGCAGCGCCATCCGCCGCGTCGCCCAGCAGCCAGTTGCGGAAGTCGCCAACCGTCAGATGCGCCACGCGCGCAAACGCCGCCGCATCATGCGTATCGACGATCAGCCGCGTGACCTCATCGTCTTCGTAGGGAACCAGGGCCTCGCTGAGGAACGCTGAAAGCGGCAGCTCGGCCAGCGCCATCTGCGCCGCCACGCGCTCCTCGGCACTGGACGCAGCCAAGCCGGCCAGGTAATCGCCCGAGCGCGCGGGCGTAGCCTTGGCCATCAAATCCTTCAGGTCGCGGAACTGGTAAGTCTTACTGCCCACCCGGTGCAAATAGCTGCCCATCGCTGCCCTTTCGGTTAGGTTGCAATGAGATTGTACGCCCCCAACTTTTTGGGGTGGCGGCGTCACTCAATCAAGCAAAAAAAAATCCCTCCGCGCGGGAGGGATTCGGACTTAGACGACTGCGCCGTCTGTTTCGTCTTTTTCCTTGATCGGCTTGATCAGGTCTTCGCGCTTCACGCCGAGCCACATGGCGACTGCCGCAGCCACGAACACCGACGAATAAATACCGAAGCAAATACCGATGGTCAGCGCCATGGCGAAGTAGTGCAGCGTTGGTCCGCCCAGGAACAGCATCGACAGCACCATCATCTGCGTACAGCCGTGGGTGATGATGGTACGCGAGATGGTCGAGGTGATCGCGTTGTCGATCACTTCATGCACCGACGCCTTGCGCTGCTTGCGGAAGTTTTCGCGGATACGGTCGAAGATAACCACCGATTCATTCACCGAGTAGCCCAGCACCGCCAGCACGCCGGCCAGCACCGTCAGCGAAAACTCCCACTGGAAGAACGCGAAGAAGCCCAGGATGATGATCACGTCGTGCAAGTTGGCGATAATCGCCGCCACGGCGAACTTCCACTCGAAGCGCACCGCCAGGTAGATCATCACGCCGATGATCACCATCACCAGTGCGTTCAGGCCGTTCTGCGTCAGCTCGTCGCCCACCTGCGGACCGACGAACTCCACCTTCTGCATGGCCACCAGCTCGGCGCCGGCGGGGTTGGCGCAGGATTGCTTGACCACGTGCTCGCCTTTGGCGGTCACGGTGTCGATCTGCTTCATGGCGCCGGTTTCGGCCTTGCACAGCGCTTCGAACACTTGCGCCGAGGCGGCGTTGGGCGTGATGCCCTTCACCACCGGCAGGCGCAGCATGACGTCGTGCGCGGTGCCGAAGCCGGCTGCTTCAGGATGCTCGTAACCGATGCTTTGCAGCGTCGAGCGGATCCGTTCCAGGTTGGCCGGCTGCTGGTACTTCAGCTCCATCACGGTGCCGCCGGTGAACTCCACCGAAAAATGCAGGCCCTTGTGGAACAGGAAGAACACGGCTGCGACGAAGGTCAACGCCGAAACGACGTTGAACACCAGCGCATGGCGCATGAACGGTATGTCTTTTTTGATGCGGAAAAATTCCATGTTTCGTGCCCCGAGTTATATCCGACTATTTCTGACCCGGTACCCAAACGGTACCGATGGCGATCGATTGCAGCTTTTTCTTGCGGCCGTACCAGAGGTTGACCACGCCACGCGACACAAACACGGCGGAGAACATCGAGGTCAGGATACCCAGCGTGTGCACCACGGCGAAGCCGCGGATCGGACCCGAACCGAACACCCACAGCGCCACGCCCACGATCAGGGTGGTGACGTTGGAGTCGATGATGGTGGCCCATGCACGATCGAAGCCGGCGGCGATGGCCTGCTGCGGCGTAGCGCCCGCCCGCAGTTCCTCGCGCACGCGCTCATTGATCAGCACGTTGGAGTCAATCGCCATACCCAGCGCCAGCGCGATAGCGGCCATGCCCGGCAGGGTCAGGGTCACTTGCATCAGCGACAGGATCGCCAGCAGGAACAACAGATTGCAGGCCAGCGCCAGCACGCTGAAGAAACCGAACATCATGTAGTAGGCGATCATGAAGATCGCGATCGCGGCAAAGCCGTAGATGGTCGAGTGCATGCCCTTGTTGATATTCTCGGCGCCCAGTGCAGGACCGATGGTGCGTTCTTCGATCACTTCCATCGGCGCGGCCAGCGCGCCGGAGCGCAGCAACAGCGCCAGCTCGGCCGAGTTCTCGGCGTTGCCCATGCCGGTGATCTGGAAGCGGCTGCCCAGTTCGGCCTGGATGGTGGCGACCGACAGCACTTCCGGCTTGCCCTTTTCTTTCAGCACGATGGCCATCTTCTTGCCGATGCGGTCGCGGGTGGCGTCGCGGATGCGGCGGCCGCCGTCGCCGTTCAGGTCGATGCTCACGGCCGGCTGGCCGTTCTGGTCCGGGTTAGCGGTGGCGCTGGAGATGTAGTCGCCGGTCAGCACCACGTCCTTGGTCAGCACGACCGGCACGCCTTTACCGACGGTGAACAGTTCCGAGTTGAACGGAATCGCCGCCGACATTTCGGTGCCCGGCGTGATCGATTCGTCGACCATGCGCACTTCCAGGGTGGCGGTGCGGCCGATCACGGCGCGCGCGCGCGCCACGTCCTGCACGCCTGGCAGCTGGACCACGATGCGGTCCGGGCCCTGCTGCTGGATGATCGGTTCAGCCACGCCCAGCTCGTTGACGCGCTTGGACAGGGTGGCGATATTCTGCTTCACGCCATCGTCGATGGTTTGCTTCAGCGCGGTCGGTTTCAGCGTGATCGTGGTCTTGAGCTCGTCACCGGTGCCGGAGTCCAGGTACAGCAGGTCGGACACCTGGCCCGACAGCACGTCCTTGGCCTTCTGGCGGGTGGCGTCGTCGCGGAATTTGATTTCGATGCTGTCGCCGACCAGGTCGATGCCGGCGTGGCGCACGTTCTTGTCGCGCAGCGTACTGCGGGCGGCGGCCTGGATGCCTTGCACGCGCTTGGTCAGCACGGCCTTGGTGTCCACCTGCATCAGGAAGTGCACGCCGCCGCGCAAGTCGAGGCCGAGGTACATCGGCAGCGCGTGCAGTTTCTGCATCCATTTCGGCGTATCCGCTTGCAGGTTCAGCGCCACCAGATAGGTCGGGTCGGCGGGATCGGCGTTCAGGCCCTGCTCCAGCACCGACTTGGCGTGGAACTGGATGTCCGGCGTGGCGAAGCGCACGCGCACGGAGGCATAGGTGCCGCTGCCGTCGAAGGCGATGCCGTTATTGGCGATGCCGGCGCGGGTCAGCACCTCGGCCACCTTGGTGCTCATATCGGACGTCATCTTGACGGTCGACTTGCCGCTCGTGACCTGCACTGCCGGCGATTCGCCGAAGTAGTTAGGCACGGTGTACAGCGCGCCCAGCAGAATGGCGACGGCAATGAGGAGATATTTCCAGACTGGATAACGATTCATATGGCTCTAACGTTCAATGGTGACGTCAAAAGGCCCGCGCAAACGCGGGCCATGGGAATTACAGGCTCTTCAGCGTGCCGTTCGGCAGCACCATCGTGATCGAGTTCTTTTGCACCACCAGTTCAGCGCCGCTGGAGACTTCCAGGGTCACGTACAGGTCGGCGATCTTGGTGACCTTGCCCAGCACGCCGCCGGCGGTGACCACTTCATTGCCCTTGGCCAGGGCTTCCATCATGGCCTTTTGCTCTTTGGCGCGCTTCTGCTGAGGACGGATCATCAGGAAGTACATGGCCACGAACATCAGGATCAGGAAACCATATTGACCCAGGAAACTGGAGGAACCGATGGCTTCCAGTGGATTGGATTGGGCATACGCGTTGGAAATAAAGAACACAGTGACTCCGATATCTATAGTTTGAAAAAACAGCGCTGTATTCTAGCACTGGCCGCAAGGCGTTAGGACTTTTACACCCCGCGCGCGCGATCGGCGTGGAATTGCTGCACCCACGCCGGGAAACGGTCCGCATCCAGGGCATCGCGCATCTGCTGCATGATGTCCAGGTAGTAGTGCAGATTGTGGATGGTATTCAGGCGCGCGCCGAGGATTTCCTGGGTACGGTTCAGGTGGTGCAGGTAGGCGCGCGAGAAGTTTTTGCAGGCGTAGCAGGCGCAGGTGCTGTCCAGCGGTTCCTTGTCTTCCTTGTAACGGGCGTTCTTGATTTTCACGTCGCCGAAGCGGGTGAAGATCCAGCCGTTGCGGGCGTTACGGGTCGGCATCACGCAGTCGAACATGTCGACGCCGGCCGAGACGCCGGCCACCAGGTCTTCCGGCGTGCCCACGCCCATCAGGTAGTGCGGCTTGTTGGCCGGCAGTTTCGGGCCGACGTGTTGCAAAATGCGCATCATGTCTTCCTTCGGCTCGCCGACCGACAGGCCGCCGATGGCCAGGCCGGGGAAGTCGATCTTCTCCAGCCCTTCCAGTGATTCGTCGCGCAGGTTCTCGAACATGCCGCCCTGGACGATGCCGAACAGCGCGTTCGGGTTCTCGCCGCGATGGAATTCGTCGTGCGAACGTTGCGCCCAGCGCAAGGACATCCGCATGGACTTTGCCGCCTCATCAAGAGTTGCCGGGCGCTTGTCGATTTCGTAGGGCGTGCATTCGTCGAACTGCATCACGATGTCGGAATTCAGCACGCGCTGGATCTGCATCGAGATTTCCGGCGACAGGAACAGCTTGTCGCCGTTGATCGGCGAATTGAAGTGCACGCCCTCTTCCGTGATCTTGCGCATGGCGCCCAGCGAAAACACCTGGAAGCCACCGGAGTCGGTCAGGATGGGCTTGTCCCAGCCCATGAAATCATGCAGGCCACCGAACTTGGCGATCACGTCGTTGCCCGGACGCAGCCACAGGTGGAAGGTATTGCCCAGAATGATCTGGGCATTGATTTCCTTCAGCTCCAGCGGCGACATCGCCTTGACCGAGCCGTAGGTGCCGACCGGCATGAAGATTGGGGTCTGGACCACGCCGTGGTTCAGCTTCACTTCGCCACGGCGGGCGAGAGTCACGCCGGTGGTGTCGGTCTTGTGTAATGTAAATTCCAGCATAGTCATCCTTTTCTTGCCGCCGTCGTCCCCGCGAAAGCGGGGACCCATGGTGCGCATGGATTCCCGCCTGCGCGGGAACGACGGTGCGGTGGTTAAGCTCGTTGTTGCGTCGTCAGCAGCATGGCGTCGCCATAGCTGAAGAAGCGGTATTCATTAGCGATGGCGTGGGCGTAGGCCTGGCGGATCTCCTCAAACCCGGCGAAGGCCGACACCAGCATCAGCAGGGTCGACTTCGGCAGGTGGAAATTGGTGATCAGGCGCGTCACGGTCTTGAACTGGTAGCCGGGCGTGATGAACAGCGCGGTATCGGCACTGCCCGCTTCCAGCTGGCCGGACTGCGAGGCCGATTCCAGCGCGCGCAGGCTGGTGGTGCCGACCGCCACCACATCGCGGCCCGCCGCCCGCGTGGCGCGCACCGCGTCCACGGTTTCCTGCGGCATGGTGTACCACTCGGTGTGCATCTGGTGCTCGGACAACACCTCGTTGCGTACCGGCTGGAAGGTGCCGGCGCCCACGTGCAACGTGACGAAGGCGAAGTTGACGCCCTTGGCTTTCAGTTCGGCCAGCAGCTTCTCGTCGAAATGCAGGCCGGCGGTCGGCGCGGCCACCGCGCCGGGCACCTTGTTGAACACGGTCTGGTAACGGTTCTCGTCGAAGGAATCGGCGTCGTGCTCGATGTAGGGCGGCAGCGGCAGGCGACCGTGCGCTTCGATCAGGTCGAACACGTCGGCATCGAAATGCAGCGTGAAGAACTCACCGGCGCGCTCGCCGACGGTGACGTCGAAGGCGTCGGCCAGGCGCATCTTCGTGCCGGCCAGCGGCGAACGCGAAGCGCGCACCTGGGCCAGCACGGTGCGGTTGTCCAGCACGCGCTCGACCAGCGCCTCCACCTTGCCGCCGCTCTCCTTGGTGCCGAAGAAGCGGGCTTTCAGCACGCGGGTGTCATTCATCACCAGCAGATCGCCGGGCTGCAGCAGGCCGACGATGTCGGCGAACTGGCGGTCGATAATCTGCGCGCCGTCCAGGTGCAGGAGGCGGGAAGCGCTGCGGTCCGGCAGCGGGAATTGCGCAATACGCTCTTGCGGCAAGTTAAAATCGAAATCGGAAAGCGAATACATTTGCGAACTCAGTTAAAAATACGATAGTCCCAACGACGGCGCCAGCCTTACAATACCGGCGGCCAACCCTCTATTTTACGCCATATGCCTGTTTCACCGTCGAAAACTGCCAAAAAAACCGTCAGCCCGGAGGCCAAACTGGCCAAACTGGGCCTGCACACCGACATGGACCTGGTGCTGCACCTGCCCATGCGCTACGAGGACGAGACGCAGGTCATCAGCATCGAAGAAGCGCGCCTGCACGGCGGCGACACCTCCCAAGTTGAGGGCATAGTTGTAAAAAACGAGATCACTTACAAGCCGCGACGTCAATTATTAGTCCATATCAGCGACGGCACGGGCGATTTACAGCTGCGTTTCATGAATTTCTACGGCAGCCAGGTCAAGCAACTGGCCGAAGGCACGCGGGTGCGGGTGCGCGGGGAACTGAAGCATGGCTTCTTCGGCGCCGAGATGGTGCATCCCGCCTACAAGGTGGTCAACGAAGGCGCGCCGCTGCCGACCTCTCTTACGCCGGTCTATCCGTCTGGCGAGGGTCTGTCACAGCCGGTGCTGCGCAAGGCCATCGGCGAAGCCATGAAGCGGGTCGACTGGACCGACACCCTGCCGGCGTCGCTGCGCGCGCAATTGCAGCTGTCGGACCTGGAACCGGCGGTGAAGTTGCTGCACTACCCGCCGCAACAAGTGGACGAACACGCACTGGCCGACCGCTCGCATCCCGCCTGGACGCGGGTGAAGTTCGACGAACTGCTGGCGCAGCAGCTGTCGCTGAAACGCGCCCAGCGCGCACGTCGCGCCAAGGGCTCGCCGCCGCTGACGGTGGTGGGCAAGCTCTCGAAAAGCCTGCAATCGGTGCTGCCGTTCAAACTGACCAAGGCGCAGCAGCGCGTGCTGACCGAAATCAGCGCCGATCTGCGCCAGCCGTATCCGATGCAGCGCCTGCTGCAGGGCGATGTCGGCAGCGGCAAGACCGTGGTGTCGGCTTTGGCCGCTGCGCAGGCGATCGACAGCGGCTACCAGGCCGCGCTGATGGCGCCGACCGAAATCCTGGCCGAGCAGCACTTCCGCAAGATCGCCGCGTGGATCGAGCCATTGGGAGTGAAGGTCGCGTGGCTGACCGGCAGCTTGAAGAAAAAAGACAAGCAGGCCGCCTACGAGATGATCGAATCGGGCGAAGCGCGGCTGGTGGTGGGCACCCATGCGCTGCTGCAGGACGTGGTGATGTTCGAGAACCTCGGCCTGTCCATTGTCGACGAGCAGCACCGCTTCGGCGTCGGCCAGCGCCTCACGTTGCGCAACAAGGGCAATGAAGGCGCGGTGCCGCACCAGCTGATGATGTCGGCCACGCCGATTCCGCGCACGCTGGCGATGACCTACTACGCCGACCTGGAAGTCTCGGTGATCGACGAACTGCCGCCGGGACGCAGTCCCATCGTCACGCGCGCCATCGACCAGAACCGGCGCGATGAAGTGATCGAACGCGTACACGCGGCGGCGCAGGAGGGCAGGCAAGTATATTGGGTCTGTCCGCTGATCGAAGAATCGGAAGCGCTGCAACTGCAAACCGCCACGGAAACGCACCTTCTGCTGTCCGAAGCCCTGCCCGATCTGAATGTCGGCCTGGTACACGGCCGCATGAAGCCAGCGGAAAAGCAGGTAGTGATGGACGCCTTCACCGCCAACGAAATGCAGGTGCTGGTCGCCACCACGGTGATCGAGGTGGGCGTGGACGTGCCCAATGCATCGCTGATGGTGATCGAACATGCGGAGCGTTTCGGCCTGTCGCAGCTGCACCAGCTGCGCGGACGGGTGGGACGAGGTTCGGCAGCGTCGGCATGCCTGCTGCTGTACCAAAGCCCGCTGGGCCAGATCGCCAAGCAGCGCCTGATGACCATGCGCGAAACCACGGACGGCTTCGAAATCGCCCGCCGCGATCTGGAGATACGCGGCCCCGGCGAATTCCTCGGCGCACGTCAATCCGGCCAAGCCATGCTGCGCTTCGCCGACCTGGAAACGGACGGCTGGCTGGTCGACCAGGCGCGCGACGTCGCCCACGACCTGCTCCACGCCGACACCCCGGAAAAAGCCGCCACCGTCGAAGCCCACCTGGCCCGCTGGCTAGGCGGCCGCGAAGAGTTCCTCAAAGTCTAAACTCCGCCTCCACCACCGTCATTCCCGCGAAAGCGGGAATCCATAGAACGCCAGCTCAGCATGGACTCCCGCCTGCGCGGGAGCGACGCTTAGAAGCAGAGGTAGATGCGGTTGGCGATATCCACCACGAAGTCCGGCTGCAGGTACGCCGCGAAGCACAGCGCCAGCACGGCGGCAAAGGCGGCGCGCAGCAGCCAGGTGCTCATGATCATGCCGCCTGCACCCGCACCAGGGCGCGCTCATTGATCGGCAGGTTCACCAGCCCGGCCATCACGCCGAGCGCAATCGCGATGCCCCACACGACGTTGTAGTTGCCCTGCGCCGCGTACAGGTAGCCGCCCAACCATACACCGAGGAAGCTGCCCAGCTGGTGCGAGAAGAACACGATCCCCGCCAGCATCGACATGTGCTTAACGCCGAATACGCCGGCGATAATGCCGTTGGTGAGCGGCACGGTGGACAACCACAGCACACCCATCGCCGCTGCAAACAGGTACACCGACAGCGGCATCAAAGGAGCCAGCAGGAACAGCGATATCACCACCGAGCGCGAGAAGTAGATGCCCGACAGCAGATAGCGCTTGGGCAGGCGTCCACCAAGCTTGCCCGCATAATAGGAACCGAAGATGTTGAACAATCCAATCAGCGCCAGCGCCAGCACCGCGACATTCGGATTGCCGATGCCCTGATCCTTCAGGTAGGCCGGCAAGTGTACGCCGATGAACACCACCTGGAAGCCGCACACAAAATAGCCAGCCACCAGGAACAGGAAGGAACGATTGCCGAGCGCTTCGCTGGCCGCCTCGCGGATGCTTTGCTGCGGTCCGTGCCCGTGCGTGACCACCGGCTCGCGCAGATAAAAGGCCATCGGCACCATCAACGCCACAATCAGCGCGCCCAGTATGTAGAAGGCGTTCTGCCAGCCCACGGCGGAGATCAACTGCTGCTCGACCGGCATCATCATGAACTGGCCGAAGGAACTGGCCGCGCCCGAGATACCGAATGCCCACGAACGCTTTTCCGCCGGCGCCACGCGGCCGATGATGCCGCTCACCGCGCCAAACGCGGTACACGCGAGGCCGGTGCCGATCAACAGGCCGGAGCCGAGCACGAACAGGGTTGGATGCGTGACGGTCGCCATCCA
Source organism: Duganella sp. BuS-21 (assembly GCA_041874725.1). Lineage (GTDB taxonomy): Bacteria > Pseudomonadota > Gammaproteobacteria > Burkholderiales > Burkholderiaceae_D > Rugamonas. The sequence goes on from CP097466.1 coordinate 6,389,698, forward strand.
CACCAGTCCCAGCATATAGGCCACCGCGCCCACCAGTACCACGCGCATGGTGCCGAAGCGGTCCGCCGCCATGCCGGCGAACGGCCCAACAACGCCCCACATCAGGTTCTGCATGGCTTGCGCCAGCGAGTAGGTTTCGCGCGTCCAGCCGTTGGCCTGGGAGATCGGCTGCATCCAGAAGCCGAAGCCGTGGCGCACGCCCATCGCCAGCGTCAGGACGACGCCGGTGGCAAGCAGCACGGTTTTGAGTGAGGGTGCGCGGTCGGCTGTGAACATGGTCTATCCCGGGTTATTCATTTCGTATCCAGAGATTGTAACCAGTTCGCGCCGGCCTTGCTTAAGCGTCGGCTACGTCGGAGGGATAGCGCAGGCCGATCTGCGCGCGGATCTCATCCAGTGTGCCCATGATGGCCAGCGTTTCGGCGTGCGGCATCACTGGGCTTTCGATCAGCCCTGCGCGCAGGCAGCGGCCGACTTCCTGCGCTTCGTGCGTGTAGCCGTTGCCGCTCTTCGGCAGCGACAGCGTGCGCTCGTTGCGCGAGGCGCCGTCCACCACGGTGACGGTGATGGTGTCGGTATTGTGGAAGCGGTCGTGCAGGCGCACGAAGCCCTTGGTGCCGGAGATGGTCAGCTCGGTCGGCGTGCGCGAACGCAGGCTGCAGGCACACGACGATACGCCGCCGCCTTCGTGCGACAGCGTGAACGCGGTCTGCATGTCGACGCCGGTGGCGGTCATCTCCGCCTGCGCCTTGACGCCGGTAACGCCGCCGAGGAAGAACGATGCCATCGACAGCGGATAGATGCCCAGGTCCAGCAGCGCGCCGCCGCCCAGCTCCGGCGCGAACAGGCGATGCTCAGGACCGGCGTCCGAGGTGAAGCCGAAATCGGCGGTGACGTTGGCCGGCTTGCCGATCTCGCCGCTGTCGATAATGCGCTTGGCCTCCACCACGGACGGCATGAAGCGCGTCCACATGGCTTCCATCACGAACAGGTTTTTTGCACGCGCCAGCTTGATGATGTCTTCGGCCTGGCGGCGATTCATGGTGAAGGACTTCTCCACCAGCACCGCCTTGCCGCCATTGAGGCACATCAGCGCATTCTCATGGTGCATGGGGTGCGGTGTGGCGATATAGATCACATCCACCGCCGGATCGTCGGCCAGCGCCTGGTAGCTGCCGTGGAAGCGCTCGGCGCCATACTGCTGGCCGAACTTGGTAGCGCTATCCACCGAGCGTGAAGCAACCGCCGCCAAGGTGGCATCGTGCGTGTCCTTCAATGCGGTGGCGAAGGCCTTGGCGATTTTGCCTGTGCCCAGAATACCCCAGCGAATCGGCTGCGTCATGGCGTCACTTTCTGCCGCGTGGCGGCGTATTGGTTGATGTCGAAGCGTTTATTTTACTGCGGCTTGCCCGGCGGCGTCGGCACGCTTCGGCCGGAACACGGTGGTGTCGGCGTAGAAGGCCTCGTCCTGCTGCGGCCACCAGCCCGGCACGCCAAGCGCCTGCATGGGCGTGAAGCCGGCGGTGCTCAGGCCTTGCTCGGCCAGTTGCTGCGCCACCGTGGCGTCTATCCATGCGCGGCGGCCTGCGTGGTCCAGCGAGAAGAAGTCATCCGGCGCAGGCACCAGGCGTGTGTGCGCGGTGATGGCCTTGCGCGGCGCCACCAGCTTTTCCATCAGCGCGTGGCCGAACAGCCAGACTTGCGCGTCCGCGCCCCACATGGCGCGCCGCTCGACGAAAGCCTCGTGCCAGCGGTGCCCGCGCAGCGCTTCGACCAGCGCCTGGCCTTCGGCGATGTCGCGCACCACCAGCAAGGCGGCGTTCTCGTCGAAGATGGTGGCGCCGTCACGCGCGGGACCGCGCGATTTGCCGACGCCATCGAGCGCGATCTGCGCCGCCTGCAAGGCGTTCAGCTGGACTTTGATGCGCGGGAAGGACAGCCATACCAGGCCGTTGAAGAAGTCGTGCAGGTTGTCGCGCGTGGGCACGCGACCGGTGGCGCCGATGTGCTGCTCGTAGGCCGCGCCTTCCGGCAGATCCTCCTGCTGGACGAAGGACAGCGGCAAGCCGAGATGATTGCGCAGGCCCAGTGCTGCGGCCTGCTTGCTGAATTCATCGCGGAAGTGCGCCTGCGCCGATGGCGCCAGGAGGCCGGCCACGTCGCGCACGGATTCGTACCATGGACGCGACCAGTCGATTGCCTCCAGCACTTTGCTTACACCATTTTCCAGCTGATGGTTTCGCCGGCGTTGAGAGGCACTACTTCCTGGTCCGCCAGCGGCAGGGTTTCCGGCATGGTCCATTGCTCGCGCTTGAGGGTGATGCTGCCCTCGTTGCGCGGCAGGCCGTAGAAGGCCGGGCCGTTGAAGCTGGCGAAGGCTTCCAGCTTGTCCAGCGCGCCGGCGCGTTCGAAGGCTTCGGCGTACAGTTCCATCGCGTGCAGTGCGGTGTAGCAGCCGGCGCAACCGCAGGCGGCTTCCTTGGCGCCCTTGGCGTGCGGCGCCGAGTCGGTGCCGAGGAAGAAGCGTTCGTCGCCGCTGGTGGCGGCGGTGACCAGCGCCAGGCGGTGCTCTTCGCGCTTCAGCACCGGCAGGCAGTAGTAGTGAGGACGAATGCCACCCTTGAAGATGTCGTTACGGTTGTACAGCAGATGATGCGCGGTGATGGTCGCGGCGATCGGGCCTTCGGCTTCCGCCACGTATTGCGCGGCGTGCTTGGTGGTGATGTGTTCAAAGACGATGTTCAGCGCCGGGAAATCGCGGCGCAGCGGGCGCATCACGCGCTCGATGAAGACGGCTTCGCGGTCGAACAGGTCGATGTCCTGGTCGGTGACTTCGCCGTGGACCAGGAAAGGCATGCCGACTTCCTGCATCTTTTCCAGCGTCTTGTAGCAGTTCGACAGGTCGGTCACGCCGGCGTCCGAATTGGTGGTGGCGCCGGCCGGGTACAGCTTGACCGCGTGCACAATGCCGCTCTCCATGGCGCGCACGATTTCGTCCGGCTCGGTGTTATTGGTGAGATAGAGCGTCATCAGTGGCTCGAAATTAAACTCCGCAGGCAGCGCGGCCAGAATGCGTTCGCGATAGGCGACGGCCGCCGCCGTGGTGGTCACCGGCGGTTTCAAATTCGGCATCACAATCGCGCGGCCGAACTGGCGGGCGGTGTGCGGCAGCACGCTGGCCATGGTCGCGCCATCGCGCAAATGCAGGTGCCAGTCGTCTGGACGGGTGATGGTGATGGAGTCTGGGGTGTGTTCGAGGTCGGACATGGCGGCGGGCTTTCTGGCTATCAAAGTACGAATAGCCGACATTTTACCCGCTGCCGCGTCCTACACCCTCGAACTTTGGAAAAACTAACTACCAGATGGCGCTACGGTCTTTGCCGCCCAAGCTTTGGTGTCGTCCAGGATTTTGTCCAGGCGCGCGCGGTCGTAGACGGTGCCGTGGCTGATGACGGTGCGGATCTTGCGCGTGGCGCTGATATCTTTCAACGGATTCGCATCCAGCACCAGCAGGTCCGCCGACTTGCCTGGCTCCAGGCTGCCGTAACGATCCAGCTTGCCCAGGAAGCGCGGGCCGTTGATGACGGCGGATTGCAAGGCCTGCACCGGCGTCAGGCCATAGTTCACGTACAGGCCGATTTCATCGTGCAGCGCCTGGCCCGGATAGTCGTAGGAATTCAGGAAGCCAGCATCCGTGCCGGCGATGATGCTGACGCCTTCCTGCTGCAAAATCGGCAGCAGCGACGCCGATTTTTCAAACACCGCCTTGCGATGGGCAATCGCCGCCGCATCGTCCTGCGCGGCGCGCTGGACGCGCCAGTCGTAGGTGGCGCGCAGGCCCTTGCCGATGTACTGCAAGGCTTCGTCATGCGAGTGGTCGTCGAGGTCCAGATAGGCCACCACGCGCGATACCGACAACGTCGGCACGATCGCCGTGCCTTTCGATGCCATGTAGCGGAACGAGGTGCGCGCGGTCGCCTCGTCATACGTGGCCAGGCTTTGCTTGACGGCTTCCTTGCCGGTCAAGGTGCCCGCCGCCACCTGTGCGGTCAACTCCTTCTCTTTCGGCGTGGACGCGCGCAGCAGATACGATTGGTGCTCCACCGTGCCCAGGCCCGCGTCGAACATGGTCGCCAGCGTCAGCTGCACCGGAATGTGACCGGAAGTGCGCATGCCGCGCTCCTTGGCCTGGCGCAGCGCTTCCAGATAAATCTCCGGCTTCAGCGTGTTCTCGGTGATCTTGACGAAGTCCACCTTCTGCCCTTGCAGTTTGTCCAGCGCCTTGCTCACCTCTTCCGGCGTACCGACTTCAATGGTGCCCTTCCACAGCGGCTTATAGCCTTCCAGCTTGGCGGCCGAGGTGAAGATGGTCGGGCCCTCCAGTTGACGTGCATTGACCTGGTCGCGCCATTGCAGCACGGTGTCCGGCAGATCGCCCGAGCAATCGCGCACGGCGGTGATGCCGTAGGCCAGATACAGCTGCAGCAAATGCTTGTTTTCTTCAATCAGGGCCGGACCGCCACCGAAGTGCACGTGGGTGTCCCACAGGCCCGGCATCAGGTATTTTCCCGGCAGGCTGATGGTCTTCTTGGCTGCGTACTGCGACAACTGCTTGTCGTCCACCACGGCCAGGATGCTGTCACCCTTGAGCACCACCGATTTGCCGGTGACCGTCTTGCCGCCTGCGACGTCGATCAGAGTCGCCTTGGTCAGCACCAGGTCTGCGGCGATTTTGTCGGCGGCGTGTGCGCTGGCGATGAGCCCCAGCGTCAACATGGTGCCTGCTATTTTTCTCATGATCCCCCCCCGTGAATTTAAACGTGGCGAGGATACTATCAGAGTCTAGCGCCAGCGGCGTGCGCACTTTATTTAGTGGATGATCCGCGCCAGGAAATCGCGCGCGCGCTCGGAGCGCGGGGTGGCGAAGAACTCCTCCTTGCCGCTATCTTCCAGAATCCGGCCCTGGTCCATGAACACCACGCGGTTGGCCACCTTGCGGGCGAAGCCCATTTCGTGGGTGACCACCATCATGGTCATGCCGTCCTGCGCCAGGCCGACCATCACATCCAGCACCTCGTTGATCATTTCCGGGTCCAGCGCCGAGGTGGGTTCGTCGAACAGCATGGCGATCGGGTCCATCGCCAACGCGCGGGCGATCGCCACGCGCTGCTGCTGGCCGCCGGACAGCTGGTTCGGGAACTTGTCCTGCTGCGTCAGCAGGCCGACCCGGTCCAGGTACTGCAAGCCGCGCGCATTGGCCTCGTCCTCGCTGCGGCCCAGCACCTTGATCTGCGCCAGCGTCAGGTTCTGGCGCACCGACAGGTGCGGGAACAGCTCGAAATTCTGGAACACCATGCCGATGCGTGCCCGCAATTTAGGCAGATCGGTGCCGGCCGCGCCGACCGACACGCCGTCCACCGTGATCTCGCCCTGCTGGAACGGTTCCAGCCCGTTGACGGTCTTGATCAGGGTCGACTTGCCGGAGCCCGAAGGGCCGCAAATCACCATCACGTCGCCTTTGGCCACGCTGGTGCTGCAATCAGCCAACACTTGGAATTGGCCATACCATTTGCTGAGATTTTTTATCGCTATCATATATACTGCGGAACTTGCTTAATGTTTCATCAGCTTACAAAGCTAACATACGAACTTGCGCTAGTGCAGCCAAACCTGCCAAAGCCTGCGTCCAAAGAGACACTACCACGGGAACCACAGAACATGCAGAAAAAAAGCCGATTGACCACTTACATCCTCCTGGGCCTGGCACTTGGGATTATTACCGGCTATTTTGCCCATGATCATCTTGAGAATCCGCTCGGCTTTGCCGACACCCTCTCGCTGATCACCACCCTGTTCCTGCGCCTGATCAAGATGATCATCGCGCCGCTGGTCTTCTCCACGCTGGTGGTTGGGATTGCCCGCATGGGTGACGCGTCGGAAGTGGGCCGCATCGGCATCAAGACCCTGGGCTGGTTCTTCCTGGCTTCGGTGATGTCGCTGAGCCTGGGCCTGATCCTGGTCAACCTGTTCCGTCCTGGCGACGCACTGCTGGGCCACATGGCCGCCACCGCCGCCAAGGCCGATCTGGCCACGTCCAGCCTGACCCTGAAAGACTTCGTCACCCACCTGGTGCCGTCGTCGATCGTGGACGGCATGGCCAAGAACGAGATCCTGCAGATTGTGATCTTCTCGCTGTTCTTTGGTTCTGCTGCGGCTGCAGTGGGCGCCAAGGCCAACCCGCTGGTCGATGCGCTGGATGGCGTGGCCCACGTAATGCTCAAGGTCACCGGCTACGTGATGAAGTTCGCGCCGTTTGCGGTGTTCGCGGCGGTTGCCGGCACCATCGCCAAGAGCGGCCTGGGCGTGCTATCAACCTACGGCGTGTTCATGGCCGAGTTCTACTTCGGCATCGCGCTGCTGTGGGCCTTGCTGATCTTCATCGGCTTCCTGTTCCTGAAGGGCCGCATCTTCCAGCTGATGAAAGAAATGCGCAGCCCTGCGCTGCTGGCGTTCTCGACCGCGTCGAGCGAAGCGGCGTATCCGAAAACGCTGGAAGGCCTGGAGCGTTTCGGCGTGCGCAACCGCATCGCCGCGTTCGTGCTGCCGATCGGCTATTCGTTCAACCTGGACGGCTCGATGATGTACTGCACCTTCGCCACCGTGTTCATTGCACAGGCGTATGGCATCGAAATGTCGCTGGGCCAGCAGATGACCATGATGATGGTGCTGATGCTGACGTCGAAGGGCATGGCCGGCGTACCACGCGCCTCGCTGGTGGTGATTGCCGCCACGCTGAGCCAGTTCAACATTCCTGAAGCCGGCATGCTGCTGCTGCTGGGCATCGACCACTTCCTGGACATGGCGCGCTCGGCCACCAACGTGATCGGCAACGGCGTCGCCACCGCAGTCGTGGCCAAGTGGGAAGGCGAACTGACCGACCCGCTGCAAACCGGCGAACTGGCCGACAAGCCGCTGCCGTAAGCAGCACAGCCAAACAGAAGGCCACCTCGCGGTGGCCTTTTTTTCGTCACAACCAAGTACGCTTTCCCTCCGGCTTGGCCCCCATCTCGCGCAACCTGCGCCGCAAACGAAGGTTATCGACCGTCGCGCCAACCAGCGCCAGCAGCATGATGATGCTCATCGCATCGCTGCCAAAGAACCTGAAAAACAGCGCCGCACCGCCCACGCACAACAGGCCGGTAATCAACAACATCAAACCATCTTTCATCGCGTCCTCCGGTATGCAATAGGTCTTCGGAGCGTAGTCTGCGCGGCCATAATGCGCTTTGCGGTAGCGCATATCAAGCAAGCGGGACTGTTGTGCGGAATCGTTAGTTGGATTGGCGCTTTTCGCAATTGGGATGCGTCCAGGGCTGATGCACCATCTGGAGATAATTCTATTTGGATGGAGACGATATGACTGCTTCGCGGCGCACTGCGTTGAAGACTTTGCTGGCTGGCGTGGCGGCGGCCCCGCAGTTGGCGCATGCTGTGCCAGAACCGAAGTGGGCGCGCGGCGTCGAAGGCCAGCGCAAGGCGGACCTGGGCAACGGCACCTTCCTCAACCCCATCCTCGCCGGCGACCATCCCGATCCCACCATCCTCAAGGACGGCGATGATTACTACATGACGTTTTCCTCCTTCCTGTCCTACCCCGGCGTCATCATCTGGCGATCGCAAGACCTGGTGAACTGGCAACCCATCGGCCCCGCCCTCACCAAACCGCTCGGCAGCATCTGGGCCATGGACCTGGTCAAGCACAATAACCGCTACTTCATCTACATCCCCGCCGGCACCAGCATCTACGTCATCTGGGCCGACAACATCAAAGGCCCGTGGAGCGATCCGATCGACCTGAAAATCGAAGGCGCCATCGATCCAGGCCACGCGGTCGGTGAAGACGGCAAGCGCTACCTGTTCGTCAACGGCGTGCGCCGCATCGCCCTGACCGACGATGGCCTGGCCACCGCCGGCACGCTGGAAAAAGTCTACGAACCCTGGCGCTATCCAAAGGAATGGGTGGTGGAGATGTTCGCCCCCGAGGGCCCCAAGCTGCTCAAGCGCGGCGAATGGTTCTATCTCGTGATGGCCGTCGGCGGCACCTCCGGCCCACCGACCAGCCACATGGTGATCGCCGCCCGCTCGCGCTCCATCCATGGCCCATGGGAAAACCACCCGCAAAACCCACTGGTGCGCACCCACAGCGCTGAAGAAAAATGGTGGTCACGCGGCCACGCCACGCTGGTGGAAGGCCCTGCCGGCGATTGGTGGATGGTCTACCACGGCTACGAAAACGGCTACCGCACGCTGGGCCGCCAATGCCTGCTCGAACCTATCGAGTGGACCAAGGACGGCTGGTTCACAGCCAAAGGCGGCGACCTGTCCGCACCGCTGCCGATGCCGAAAAAAGGTAAAGCCCAGCAGCACAACTTCGCCAAGTCGGATGATTTCAAGACGCTGAAGTTCGGCGTGCAGTGGAGCTTCTTCAATCCGGGAGCAAACGAGATGAACCGCGTGCAGCACACGCCTGGCGTGCTGGCCATCAAAGGCAAAGGCACGTCGCCGGTGGATTCATCGCCGCTGACTTTCATCACCGGCGACCGCGCCTACGAAGCCACCATCACCATGGACATCGGCCCTGATGCGGAAGGCGGCCTGCTACTGCACTACAACGAACGCGCCTACGTCGGCATCGGCTTCACACCAACGCAGATGAAAACCTTCGTCCACTCGCAGGAGCAAAGCTGGATGCGTGAAAAGATGGATGTCTCCACCGTCCATATCCGCGTCAGGAACGATCGCCACATCGTGACCTTCCACTACTCGCTGGACGGCACAAACTGGATACAGCATGTGTGGCAGATGGAAGTCTCCGGCCTGCACCACAACGTGTTCGGCGGCTTCGCCAGCCTGCAGCCCGGCGTGTATAGCGCGGGGGCAGGCGTGGTGAAGCTGCGCGATTTTAAATATCGCGCCCTGGCCTAGATCTTAGATCTGCTCGGCGTAGGTTTTCACCAGCTCGTGCAGGAAGACGCGGCCCTCCATCAGCGACTGCACGCCGATGTACTCGTTCAAGCCGTGGATGTTGCCGAGGTCCGGCGTCAGGAAAATGCCGCTGATGCCGTAGGTCGGAATACCGGCCGCGTTGAGGAACTGGCCGTCGGTGGCGCCGGACTGCAGGATCGGCATCACCGGCACGCCAGGCCACATCTTCGCGGTCAGCTTCTCCACCGGCTCCATGATGGCGCGCGTCAGCACCGGCGGCGGCGCGTTTTCGCCGCGTATCTCCAGCGTCTCCACCTTCACCGCAGGATCGTTGATCGCCTTCACCAGCGCCTGGCGCACGGTCTCCTGCGTCACACCTGGGAAGATGCGGCAGTTGACGTTGGCGCGGGCGCGCTGCGGCAGGGCATTGGTGGCGTGGCCGGCATCAAGCATGGTCGCCACGCAGGTGGTATGCAGCATGGCGGCCCAACTGGCGTCGGCCTTCGACACGGTGGCAACCGCTTTGGTGTCGGCAGGATTCTTCACCACGGACTTCATCGCATCGGCGATCGGCTTGTTGCCGGCGTCGAGCTGAATCTTCGCCATTGCGTTCAGATAGCCCTTGCTGCCGTCGGTCAGCTGAATCGGGAACTCGTAGCCCTGCACCTTGGTCAGCGCGCCGGCCAGGTGATAGATGGCGTTGTCCTTCATCGGACGCGAGCTGTGGCCGCCGCGATTGATCACCTCCAGGCGATAGTTCTGCGCCACCTTCTCGCCGGCCTGCACGGTCATCGACACGCGCTTGCCGCTTGCATTCAATTCGCCGCCGGCGCCTTCGTTCAGCGCATAGCCGGCGTCGATCAGCTCACGGCGATTCTTGGTCAGCCACTCCGCGCCGTTGAAGGCGCCAGCGGTCTCTTCACCGCAGGTCAGCGCCATCTTCAGCGTGTGGCGCGGCTGGTAGCCTTCCTGCTTGAAGCGGATCAGGGAGTCGGCCCAGATCGCGGCTTGCGCCTTGTCGTCCACCACGCCGCGTGCGTAGAACTTGCCGTCCTCCTCGATCAGCGTGAACGGATCACGGGTCCAGTCTTCACGCTTGGCTTCCACCACGTCGATATGCGCCAGCAGCAAAATGGCTTTCGCCTTCGGATCGCGGCCCGGCATCACGGCCACCAAACCACCCTCCTTCGGATGCGCGGGATCGGCGAACAGGTGCAGGTCCGATTCCGGGAAGCCGGCCGTCTTCAGGCGCGCGGCGATGCGCTCGGCCGCCAGCGTGCAGCTGCCGGACGACAGCGTGGTATTGGTTTCGACCAGCTCTTTGTAGAGGGCGCGGAACTGCTGTTCGGTTGGATCGGCGGCGTAGGCATTTTGCACGCATGCCAGCATGGCGGTGACTGCACCCAGAACAAAACGAGACTTCATGGTCGATCCTTTGGTTAACTTAAACTATGTTCACAATGTCTTCTTCGTCAGCCTTGGCCTGCTGGCGCTCCCACATTTGAGCATACAGTCCGTCCGCTGCCAATAGGGATTGGTGTGTTCCGCGCTCGACGATGCGACCGTGATCGAGCACCAGGATCTGCTGCGCGTCGGCCACGGTGGACAAGCGGTGCGCGATCACCATGGTGGTGCGCGTGCGCGAGATTTCCTTCAACTGCGCCTGGATCGCCTGCTCCGCCTTGGAGTCCAGCGCCGACGTGGCCTCGTCGAAGATCAGGATGGCGGGATTCTTCAACAGCGTGCGGGCAATCGCCACGCGCTGCTTCTCGCCGCCCGAGAGTTTCAGGCCACGCTCGCCCACCATGGTCTGGTAACCGTCCGGCAGGGTCTCGATGAAATCGTGGATCGATGCGGCGCGCGCAACGGCCACGATCTCGTCATGCGTGGCGCCCGGCTTGCCGTAGGCGATGTTGTATTCGATGCTGTCGTTGAACAGCACCGTATCCTGCGGCACGATGCCGATGGCGTGGCGCACCGAGTCCTGCGTCAGCGAGCGCAGGTCCTGGCCATCGATGGTGATACCGCCGGCGTTCACCTCGTAGAAGCGGAACAGCAATCGCGACAAGGTCGACTTGCCCGAGCCGCTATGCCCCACCACCGCCGTGGTGGTGCCCGGCGCGATAGTGAAGTCGACGTCGAACAGGATCTGGCGCTTCGGATCGTAGCTGAAGTCCACGTGGTTGAAGCGCACCTGCGCGCCGTGCGTGACCAGCGGCTGCGCATCCTTGGCGTCGGCGATCTCACGGTTCTGGTCCAGCAGCGAGAACAACTTCTCCATGTCGGCCAGGCTTTGCTTGATCTCGCGATAGATCACGCCGAGGAAGTTGAGCGGGATATACAGCTGGATCATGAAGGCGTTCACCAGCACCAGATCGCCCAGGGTCATCTTGCCGTCGATGACGCCGACCGTGGCGCGCCACAGTATCAACGTCACGGCCACCGCGATGATCATCGACTGCCCGGTGTTCAGCAGCGACAGCGAGGTCTGCGATTTGACGGCGGCGCTTTCGTAGCGCTGCAGGCCTTCGTCGTAGCGTTTGGCTTCGTATTCCTCGTTGCCGAAGTACTTCACCGTTTCGTAGTTGATGAGCGAGTCGATGGCCTTGGTATTGGCCTTCGAATCCAGCTCGTTCATGGTGCGGCGGAAGTGCGTGCGCCAGTTGGTGATGATGATGGTGAAGCTGATGTACGACACCAGCGCCACCGCAGTGATCACCGTGAACCAGATGTCATAGTGCGTGACGAGGTAGCCCAGCACCAGCGTGATCTCCACCAGCGTCGGCAGGATGTTGAACAGCGTGTACGAGATCAGCGAGCCCACCGCACGCGTGCCGCGTTCGATATCGCGCGTCATGCCGCCGGTCTGGCGGTTCAGGTGGAAGCGCAGCGACAGCGCGTGCAAATGGCGGAACACCTGCAGCGCGATGGTCCGTACCGCGCGCTGCGTCACGCGCGCGAACAGGAATTCGCGCAACTCGGTGAACAGCGTGGTCGAGACGCGCAGGATGCCGTAGGCGACCAGCGCGCCGAGCGGCAACACCAGCAAGGCTTGCGGGTGCGAGGGCGAAATGGTCAGCGAATCGATGAGTTTCTTCATCACGACCGGCACGCCGACGTTGGCCAGCTTGGCGCCAACCAGGCAACACAGCGCCAGCGCGACGCGCCATTTGTAGACCCACAAATAAGGGATGAGTGTTTTCAGGGTGGCGGCATCGCTGCGCGGCGGGGCTGCGTTGCTGGCGGCGGGGCTGGCGGGGGCGGGCGGGGAATCGGCGTAACGGCGCATGGCGGATCTTGGCTTTTTATGGTTCAATCCCGGTAATTGTAGCCCCTGAAGAGAAATCACGATGACCACGCCTGAAAATCCCGCCACCAACGCCACCAACGCCGCCAATCCCGTCAACGCCGTCAATCGCGGCCTGCCTGCCGGGAAGATGCCGGAACTGCGCATGATGCCAGCGCCTTCCGACGCCAATGTGTACGGCGACGTCTTCGGCGGCTGGATCATGGCGCAGGTCGACATCGCCGGTTCGCTGCCGGCCACGCGCCGCGCCAATGGCCGGGTAGCCACCATCGCGGTCAACTCCTTCGTGTTCAAGAATCCGGTATTCGTAGGCGACCTGCTGTCGTTCTATGCTGATATTGTCAAGGTTGGCAATACGTCCATCACCGTGCAGGTCGAGGTGTACGCGGAGCGCAACCGCCTGCAGGCCGACACCGTGAAAGTGACGGAAGCAACGCTGACCTACGTCGCCACCGATTCCGACCGCAAGCCGCGCAAGGTGCCGTCGATCGAAACCTTGATCCAGTCCTGAGCCCCGGCGGCGCATGGACCTGGACCGCCGCATCTTCCTCGCCACCACCGGCCGCCTGACCACACTCGGCGCGGCCGCCGCGCTGACCAGCGCCAGCACCGCAGCCCTTGCGCAGAACCGCGTCGCCGCGCGCGAAGGCGGCAACGCTTATCCTTTCAGCCTGGGCGTCGCCAGCGGCTCGCCGCTGCCGGACGCCGTCATCATCTGGACCCGTATCCTGTTCGACCCGCTCAACGCCGCTGCCATGCCGGCGCTGGCCTTCAGCGTGCGCTGGGAAATGGCGGAGGACGAACAGTTCCGCCGCATCGTCGCCAAGGGCACGGCCAGCGCCGCGCCCGAGCTGGCGCACAGCGTACACGTCGACGTCACCGGCTTGCAGGCGGAGCGCTGGTACTGCTACCGCTTCATGCTGGGCGACGCCGTCAGCCCGATCGGCCGCACGCGCACCGCGCCGGCCGCCGCAGTCATGCCCAAAGCGCTGAAGCTGGCCGTCGCCTCCTGTCAGCATTGGGAATTCGGCAGCTACGCCGCGCACCGCCACATCGCCGCCGCAGCGCCCGACCTGGTGGCCTTCCTGGGCGATTACATCTACGAGTGGGGGCCATACCAGCTGCAACACCCGAAAACGGCTGTACGGGTCTCTGAGAGCTTCAGGCTGGCCGACTACCGCGCCCGCTACGCCCAGTACAAAACCGACCGCGACCTGCAGGCCGCGCACCAGGCCGCGCCGTGGATCGTCACCTGGGACGACCACGAAGTCGCCAACGACTACGGCAACGAACGCGACGAGCGCCTCGATCCGCGCTTCCTGCAGCGCCGGGCCGCCGCCTACCAGGCCTTCTACGAGCACATGCCGCTGCGGGCGGCACCGGCCGGCCGCGACTTCGCCCACCTGCGCATCTACCAGCGCTACGACTGGGGCCGGCTGGCGCGCTTCCACGTGCTGGACGACCGCCAGTACCGCGCCAACCTGGCCTGCCCGCCGGCGGGACGCGGCGGCTCCAGCTCGGTCCTCAAGCGCGCCTGCCCGACGCTGATGGAAGCCGGCCGCAGCATGCTCGGCCAGCAGCAGGAACAATGGCTGGCGCAGGGGCTGAGCAGCTCGACCGCGCGCTGGAACATCCTGGCCCAGCAAACACTGATGGCGCAGAACAGCCAAGTGCCGATCAACAAGGAAGGCGACGGCCGCTTCTGGACCGATGGCTGGGATGGCTACCCGCTGGCGCGCCAGCGCCTGCTTGACACCCTGCACGCCAGCCGCGCCGCCAATCCGCTGGTGCTCTCCGGCGACGTGCACAGCTTCTTTGCCTGCGAACTGACACGCAACCCGGCGCGTCCCCGTGCGGCGGGCAACCCGGTGCTGGCGACCGAATTCTGCGGCACCTCGGTCACCTCGCCGTCGCGCCCGCAAGCACGTACCGAGCAGTACGTATCGATGAATCACGGCATCAAATATGGCCGCAGCGACAAGCGTGGTTACATGCTGCTGACCATCACGCCGGACACGGCGAGCGTCGATTTTCTTGCCCTGGACAATGTCCACGACAACGCCAGCGCCATCGAGCGCGCGGCCCGCTTCGTGGTGCGCAACGGCCGGCCGGGCCCGGATCGCGCTTGAAACGCGGCGGCCAGGTCCATGCGACTATCATTCAGGGAATTTAGGCGGCGGCTTTTTCGTCGCGCAGTTGGCGGCGCAGGATTTTGCCGACGTTGGTCTTCGGCAGTTCGTCGCGGAATTCGATGTACTTCGGCTTCTTGTACGCGGTCAGCTCATGCTTGCAGAAGTCCAGCAGCTGCTCGGCGGTCAGGTTCGGATCCTTGCGCACCACGAACAGCTTCACCGCTTCGCCGGAGTTCTTGTCCGGCACGCCGATGCACGCCACTTCCAGCACGCCCGGATGCGCCGCCACCACGCCCTCCACTTCGTTCGGATAGACGTTGAAGCCGGACACGATGATCATGTCCTTCTTGCGGTCGACGATACGGGTATAACCCTGCTGGTCCATGATGCCGACGTCACCGGTCTTGAAGAAGCCGTCGGCCGTCATCGACTTGGCGGTTTCGTCCGGCCGGTTCCAGTAACCGGCCATCACCTGCGGGCCGCGAATCGCGATCTCGCCGGTCGAGCCGATCGGCAATGGGTTGCCGTCGTCGTCCAGGATCGCCACTTCGGTCGATGGAATCGGCAGGCCGATGGTGCCGGTGAATTCCTTGATGTCCAGACGGTTCACGGTGGCCACCGGCGACGTCTCGGACAGGCCGTAGCCTTCGATGATCGGCGTGCCGGTCAGCTTCAGCCAACGCTCGGCCACGCTCTTCTGCACCGCCATGCCGCCGCCGTTGCACAACTTGTAGGACGCGAAGTCCAGCTTGGCGAATTCGGCATTGTTGAGCAGCGCGTTGTACAGCGTGTTCACCGCCGGCAGCACGGTAACCTTGTACTTGGCCAGCTCCTTGACGAAGCCGGGAATGTCGCGCGGGTTCGGAATCAGCAGGCTCAGGCCGCCGGTGCGCATGCTCATCAGCGCGCTGATGGTCAGCGAGTAGATGTGGTACAGCGGCAGCGCGGCGACAAACACCATCTGCTCGCCCTCACCCTTCATCTGCAGCCAGGCTTCATTCTGCAGCACGTTGGAGATGACGTTACGGTGCAGCAGGATGGCGCCTTTCGAAACGCCGGTGGTGCCGCCCGTGTATTGCAGAAAGGCGATATCGTCATGGCCCAGCTTGGCCGGCTGCAAGGTCATGCCGTTGCCCTCGGACAGCACTTGCTTGAACGTCACTGCGCCCGGCAGCGAATACGCCGGCACCATCTTCTTGACCTTGCGCACCACCAGGTTGACGATCATGCCTTTCAGGCCGCCCAGCAGGTCGCCCATCGAAGCGACGATCACATGCTTGACCGGCGTCTGCGCCAGCACCTGCTGCACCGTGGTGGCGAAGTTTTCCAGCACCACGATGGCTTCGGCACCCGAGTCCACCAGTTGGTGCTGCAGTTCACGCGGGGTGTACAGCGGATTGACGTTGACCACCGTGTAGCCGGCGCGCAGCACGGCGGCCATGGCCACCGGATACTGCAGCACGTTCGGCATCATGAGGGCGACGCGCGCGCCCGGCTTCAGGCCTTTGCCCTGCAACCAGGCCCCCATCTTTTGCGACAGTTGATCCAGCTCGCCGTAGGTCATGGACTTGTCCATGCACACGAAGGCCTTGCGGTCGGCGTATTTGCGGAAAGCCTCTTCCAGCAAATGCGTGACCGAACGGTATTGGGTGTTATCAATCTCCGCAGGGACGCCTTCGGGGTACGACTTGAGCCAGATCTTATCCATCTTTATGCTGCCTTTTTCTTATCGCCGGTAGGTTCGTCGCGCAGCATGCGGCGCAGAATTTTTCCGACATTGGTTTTTGGTAGTTCCTCGCGGAACTCAATATATTTCGGCTTTTTATAGCCGGTAAATTGTTCCTTGCAGTAAGCCATCAGGGCTTCCTGCGTCAGGTTCGGGTCCTTGCGCACCACGAACACCTTGACCGCCTCGCCCGAGTGCTCGTCCGGCACGCCGATGGCCGCGCATTCCAGCACGCCCGGATGCGCGGCGATCACGCCTTCCAGTTCGTTCGGATAAACGTTGAAGCCCGACACCAGGATCATGTCCTTCTTGCGGTCGACGATCTTGACGAAGCCGTTGGCATCCATCACGCCGACGTCGCCCGACTTGAAGAAGCCGTCGGGCGTCATGACCTTGGCCGTTTCGTCCGGGCGGTTCCAGTAGCCGGCCATCACCTGCGGACCGCGAATCGCGATCTCGCCCGGCAGGCCCAGCGCCACCTCGTTGCCGTCGTCATCCAGGATGGCGATATCGGTCGACGGCACCGGCAGGCCGATGGTGCCGGTAAATTCCTTGTTATCGGCGCGGTTGCAGGTGGCCACCGGCGAAGTCTCGGACAAGCCGTAACCCTCGATGATGGACACGCCCGTCACCTTCAGCCAACGGTCGTTGACGGCCTGCTGCACCGCCATGCCGCCGCCATTACAAATCTTCAGGGCCGAGAAGTCCAGATGCGCAAACTCCGCGTGATTCAGCAGCGCGTTGTACAAGGTATTCACCGCCGGCAGCATATTGAACTTGTACTTCGCCAGTTCCTTGATAAAGCCGCCGATGTCGCGCGGATTCGGGATCAGGATGTTCAGCGCACCGACGCGCGTGCCCCACATCGCGCAGGCCGTCAGCGCGAAGATATGGTACAGCGGCAGCGCGCAGACAATCGTCACCTGCTCGGTCGACGCACCCAGCGCAGGCTTGGACCACAGTTCCGTCTGCAGCAGGTTGGCCACGATGTTCTTGTGGCTCAGCGTCGCACCTTTCGAGACGCCGGTGGTGCCGCCCGTGTACTGCAGGAAGGCCGGATCGCTGTCCTTCAATTCGACCGGCGTCAGCTTCATGCCGCCGCCCTGCGATAGCGCATCCTTGAAGCGCACCGCGTTGGGCAGCGAGAACGCCGGCACCATCTTCTTCACGCTGCGCACCACGAAATTCACCAGCATGCCCTTCAGGCCGCCGAGCATCTCGCCCATGCTGGCTACCACGATATGCTTGATCTGGGTCTTGCCCAGCACCTGCTCCAGGGTGGTGGCGAAGTTTTCCAGGATGATGATCGCCTCGCTGCCCGAATCATTCAGCTGGTGTTCCAGCTCGCGCGGGGTGTACAGCGGATTGACGTTGACCACCGTGTAGCCGGCGCGCAGGATGGCTGCGATCGCGATCGGATACTGCAATACGTTCGGCATCATGATCGCCACCCGCGCGCCAGGCTTCAGCCCACGGCTTTGCAGCCAGGCGCCGAGACGCTTGGAATAGGCGTCCACTTCGGCATAGGTGAGGAATTTGTCCATGCAAACATACGCATTGCGGGCCGCGTACTTCTGGAACGATTCTTCCATCAATTGAACCAGCGAGCGGTACTGCGTCGTATCGACCTCGGTCGGCATACCCGGTGGGTATGATTTCAACCAGATTTTTTCCATCCTGTGCCTCTTGTCTCGAATATTATCGTTGTCAGGCCGGCGCACAGTGCCGGGGCAGGGCGTACATTCGTCTATGCGAACTGGTAGAGCCTACTGATCATGCGATGCTATCGGGCAGCACGCTCGTACGCAAGCGCATTTAAGCACAATTAGAACACCGCTTCTAACAGCTTTTTATGATGCAACGCAGCATCAATGCGTGCCTTCGGCGGATGGGAGCGCTCCCTTGGCGGTTTCCGCATTGAGCATCGGAGGGCGGCCCAAGACATCCAACTGCTGTCGGCGTTGAACTAGATCAAGAGTAGCTATTTTTTGCACTGCACCATAAAAACGCACGAACGTTCGCTCTTGCTTGAGCAAGGCGCGGAAGGCCGGCAAATAATCGTGGTAAGTTCCCACAGCGCTGAGGTGAGCGTTGGTCAAGGGCTCGGCAAACCAGCGGTCGTATCCGGCATAACCGCCCCAGCTTTCCTTCAGCTTGGCGTAGTCGGATTTGAGGTGGGCGAAGATGCGCGCTTTCTCGGCGCGCTTGTGGCGGGTGCTGGTTTTGCCGGCGTACAGGTCGGCCAGCATCGTGCGGTGCCGCACCAGGAGGGCCAGGAAATCCTGCCGGCGAGCGTTGTAACGCGTGTACGCTTCGCGCATCGGATCGGTGCCGTACAGCTCCAGCCAGCGCGCCACGCCGGCCTCCTCGACCGCCGTGGCGAAGCCTTCGTTGAACTGGGTATCGCCCTGCACATACGCCACCTGGTGCGCCAGTTCGTGGAACACCATGCGCGCCAGCTCGGCGTCGGAATAATTGATGAAGGTCGACAGCAGCGGATCGCTGAACCAGCCCAGCGTGGAATACGCCGGCACGCCGCCCACCTGCACGTCGTTGCGCTCCTGCTTCAGCTCCTCGGCGTAGGCCACGGCGTCTTCCTTGCTGTAGTAGCCGCGATAGCTGACGCAACCGGCGATCGGGAAGCACCACTGGATCGGGCGCAACGACAGCTCCGGCGTGGCCACCACATTCCACAGCACAAAGGGGCGCGACAGGGCGGCATAGTTTTTATAGCTGGCGTTGTCCGGCAGGCCCAGCTCCTTGACCGCGAACTTGCGGATCAACATGGCCTTTTCCAGGCGGGCCTTGAGCTGGGGATCGGTGCTCGGGTCACCGAGCCAGTCGTCGATCGGACGGGCGTCCGACCACAGCGCATACTGGCCTTGCGCGGCCTGCATGTAGTACTTGAATTGCGCGCAGCCGGCCAGCATCGCAACGGCGCATGCCGGCACCAGCCAGTATCTGGCGCGGAGCATTCGGCGTGCAATTTTGCGCATACATCACCTCAAACGGCGACTCTCTCGACCTGTACCAGTGTATCGTAAAAAGTCGGCGCGCGGCCCATATCCGTCAGCTGTTGGCTGGTCACCTGATTGGCGTTCTTGCCATCCGTGGCGAGCTTTTTCCACCACACTGACAAACCGACAACCAGGCCCGCGCGCGCCTTGTCGGTCACGCGCGCCTTGGCCACAAAGGAGCCGCGGTCGTTGAAGATGCGCACCATGTCGCCGTCGGCGATGCCGCGCGCGGCGCTGTCGTTCGGATGGATGTCCAGGTGCGGCTCGCCCTCGGCCGACCGCAGGCTCTTGACGTTGACGAAGGTGGAGTTGAGGAAGTTGCGCGCCGGCGGCGAGATCATCGCCAGCGGATAGCGCGCCGCCAGATCGGGATTGCTGGCCACCGATTCATACGGCGGCAGGTACGACGGCAGCGGATCGAGGCCGTCGGCCGCCATGCGCGCGGAATAGAATTCGCACTTGCCGGACGGCGTCGGGAAGCCGCCTTGCGCGAACGGCGCATCCGGCATGTTCAGGCGCTGCCAGCCCTTCTGCTTCAAGGCATCCCAGTCGAAGCCGATGGCGCGCGCGTCCTGTGCGTGGAAGGCCTGCGCCGCCAGCTGGTCGTCGCTGTCCTTGAAGCAGTCGTCCTCGAAGCCCATGGCGGCGGCCAGCAGGCGGAAGATCTCGGTGTTGGCCTTGGCTTCGCCCATGGGCGCGACGGCGGCGTTGTTCGCCATCATGTACAAGTGGCCGTAGGAGGTGTGGGCGTCGATGTGCTCCAGCTGCGTGGTGGCCGGCAGCACGATGTCGGCATAATCGGCGGTGTCGGTCTGGAAGTGTTCCAGCACCACGGTGAACAAGTCCTCGCGCATGAAACCGCGCATCACCTTGTCCGAATCGGGCGCGATCGCCACCGGGTTGGAGTTGTAGACGATCAGCGCCTCCACCGCCGGCCCGAATGCCGGCGACGCAGGCCGCAGCAGGTCGTCGCCGATGGTGGTCATGTTGATGGTGCGCGGTTCCTTCTTGAGCAGGTCGGTGCGCTGCAGCCACGGCTTGTTGGTCGGGAAGGAGCCGCTGGAGGACAGCTGCACGCCGCCGGCCGCGTGGCGCCAGGCGCCCACCAGGGCCGGCAGGCAGGCGATATTCCGCACCGCCATGCCACCGCCGCGCACGCGCTGCACGCCGTAGTTGGTGCGGATCGCCACCGGCTCGCCGGCCTTGGCCATGCCGCCGTACAGGCGCGCCAGTTCCACCACCTCATCGACGGTGATGCCGCAGGTTGCGGCGGTGCGTTCGGGCGTCCATTCGGCCGCGCGCTGTTTCAGTTCGGCGAAGCCCAGCGTGTAGTTGGCGATGTAGTCATGATCGAGCAGGTCTTCCTTGATCAGGATGTGCATCAGGCCCAGCGCCAGTGCGGCATCGGTGCCGGGCAGCAGGGCGATGTGTTGATGGCACTTCTCCGCCGTCAGCGAGCGATAGGGATCGATGGCGATCAGCTTCGCGCCGTTGCGCTTGGCCTCCTGCGCGCGCATCCAGAAATGCAGGTTGGAGGCGATCGGATTGCCGCCCCAGATGATCAGCAACTTGGCGTTCTGGAACTGCTCCATGTCGGTGCCGATGGTGGCGCCGATGGTGTAGGTGTAGCCGGTAAACCCGGCGGTGGCACAAATGGTGCGGTCCAGCAGCGAGGCGCCGAGCTTGTTGAAGAAGCGCGACGACATCGACTCGCCCTGAATCAGCCCCATGGTGCCGCAATAGCTGTAAGGCACAATGGCTTCCGGCGCGCGCGCAGCTATTGGTTTGAGCTTTGCTGCGATGGTGGCCAGCGCCTCCTCCCAGCTGATGCGCTCAAATTTGCCCTCGCCCTTTTTGCCGACGCGGCGCAGCGGGTGCAGCAGGCGATCCTCGTGATAGGTGCGCTCGGTATAGCGGGAGACCTTGGTGCATAGCACGCCGGCGGTGGTCGGATGGTCGGGGTCGCCCTTGACGGCAGTGGCCACGCCATCTTCCACCGTCACCAGCAGGGCGCAGGTATCGGGGCAATCGAGCGGGCAGACCGCGCGGACTTGTGTGCTTGTCATGTCTGAAAATCCAAAAAGCTGATGCCTAAAGGCAGTATCGTAAACCATTGTCGGCGCTCTGGCTTAACTCGGCGGACAAGGGCTACAATGACTGTTCTCGATGCTTAAAAAGCAAGCGAACCCAATAGTGGAGAAGTAGCATGAAACTGGTAGATCCCATCATTGCATTTCAATCCGAACTGCAGCAGATCCGGCGCGACCTGCACGCCCATCCCGAACTCTGCTATGAAGAACAGCGCACCGCCGACGTGGTGGCCGCCAAGCTGACCGAATGGGGCATCCCCGTCATTCGCGGCCTGGGCCTGACCGGCGTGGTCGGCATCATCCGCAACGGCGACTCGGGGCGCTCGATCGGCCTGCGCGCCGACATGGACGCCCTGCCCATGCAGGAAGTCAACACCTTCCCGCACGCCTCGGTCCATCCCGGCAAGATGCACGCCTGCGGCCACGACGGCCACACCGCCATGCTGCTGGGCGCGGCCAAGCACCTGGCTGAGCACCGCGATTTCGACGGCACTGTTTATCTCGTTTTCCAGCCGGCCGAAGAAGGCGGCGCCGGCGCCAAGCGCATGATCGAGGACGGCCTGTTCGAGCAATGCCCGATGGACGCCATCTACGGCATGCACAACTGGCCCGGCATCCCGTTCGGCCACATGAGCGTGACCGAAGGCCCGCTGATGGCCTCCAGCAACGAGTTCTACCTCACCGTCAAAGGCAAGGGCGGCCACGCGGCCCAGCCGCACAAATGCATCGACCCGGTCATGATCGGCGTGCAGATCGCGCAAAGCTGGCAAACCATCATCAGCCGACGCACCAGCCCGCTCGACACGGCCGTGCTGTCGCTGACGCAGTTCCACGCCGGCACCGCCACCAACGTCATCCCGGACGAGGCCAAGCTGGCCGGCACGGTGCGCACACTGTCGTGGCAGGTGCTGGACATGATAGAAAAACAAATGGAGGAAGTGGCGCTCAACACGGCCGCCGCCTTCGGCGCGGAAGCCGAATTCAAGTTCCGCCGCAACTACCCGCCACTGGTCAACCATCCGGAATCGACCCGCTTTGCGGTCGAGGTCATGAAGGCCGTGGTCGGCGCCGACAAGGTGGACGCCAAGGTCGAACCATCGATGGCGGCGGAAGACTTCGCTTACTTCCTGCAGGCCAAGCCGGGCTGCTACATCTTCATCGGCAACGGCGAGGGCGAGCACCGCGAAGGCGGGCACGGCCTCGGTCCCTGCGTGCTGCACAACGGCAGCTACGACTTCAACGACCAGCTGCTGCCGGTCGGCGCCAGCTTCTGGGTCAAGCTGGTGGAAGCGAGCTTGCCGTTAGCCTAACTGGTCGGGGGCGTCGCCCACGCGTTGCCCCGGATTCAGCTGTTCAAGGCCGAGCAAGGCCGCAGAGTGGTCGGCCTGCGGGATGGTTCTGGACAGCGTCATATAGCGCGCCGTCACCAGCTCCGTCAGCGGCAGCACCACGCCGGCCGCTTCCGCCGCCGCCAGGATGTTGCGCTGGTCCTTGAGCTGCGTGCTGACCTTGCCGCCGGCGATAAAATTACGCTCCAGCATGCGCTGGCCGTGCACCTCCAGGATTTTCGACTCGGCGAAGCCGCCGCGTATGGCCGCGCGCATGGCCGCCGGATCGGCGCCGGCCGCCTGCGCCAGCAACATGGCTTCCGCAACAATATTGATGGTTGCACCAACGATCAGTTGATTGCACAGCTTGGCCACCTGTCCGCTGCCGGCAGGCCCGACCAGGGTGGCGCGGCCCATGGCGGCCAGCACCGGTTCGGCCTCGGCAAAATCCTCGGCACTGCCGCCGGCCATGATGGCCAGCGTGCCCGCCGCCGCGCCGCCCACGCCGCCGGACACCGGGGCATCGATAAAGCGTCGCCCTGCCCCCGTCAGCGCGGCATGGAAAGCCTGCGCCTCGGCCTGCTGGGTGGAACTCATATCGATCCACAAGGCGTCGGGCGCCAGCGCCGGCAGCGCCGCCTGCAACACCTGCGTCACCGTGGGGCCGGCTTCAAGCATGGAAATCACGATCCGGGCGCCGCGCACCGCCTGGCCCAGGTCTTCTACGGCCTGCGCACCGGCCCCGGCCAGCGCCTGCGCCTTGGCGTGCGTGCGGTTCCATGTAGTGACTTGATGGCCGGCCCCGAGCAGACGCCGCACCATCGGCTCCCCCATCAAGCCTATGCCGAGAAAAGCAATTTGAGCGGACACTACGCCTCCTGAATTATTTCCAGAACCCCGGTACAATCACCGGCTAGCCGTATAACACATCTGAGATACAGCACTCCCTACATTGCAAGGATACTATGTTCAACAAAAAAATGATCGCGGCAGCCGCCGCGCTGGTGGCGGCCCAAACCGCCTTTGCCGATGACAAGCTGATCGACTCCGTGTCGGTGGAAGTGGCAGCGGGCGAAAACGTTCAGATGGTGCGCTTCAACGCCGCCAAGGACTGGGACAAGCGCTGGTTCCAATCGAACGGCACGCACCTGAGCGGCTACTGGGAACTGAGCACCGGCGTCTGGCGCGAAAACCGCTACAAGAACCAGGTCGGCGTGGAACAGAAGCTGTGGGATATCGGCTTCACGCCGGTGTTCCGCTTCCAGAACGACAACAAGAAGGGCATGTACTACGAAGGCGGCATCGGCGTACACATGCTGTCCAAGCTGTACAACAACAGCGACAACCGCCTGGGCACCCACTTCCAGTTCGGCGACCACATCGCCACCGGTTACGTGTTCGACAACAACTGGGAACTGGGCCTGAAGCTGCAGCACTTCTCGAACGGCGGCTACAAAAAGCCGAACTCGGGCGTGAACTACGTCGAGCTCAAAGCAGCCTACCACTTCTAAACATTCGATTCCGCCACGATCTTCCAGTGCTTGCCTTCCTTGGCCCAGTACTGTTTCTTGCGCACGGCGTGGCGGAATTTACCAATCACAATCTGTTGCGTGAAGTTGCTGACGATGACTTCTTCCTGGCTCGGCTGGCGGAAGTAGCTCGGATCGCTGACCTTCACGCTGATCTTCTTCGCCCCCGGCAGATAGCGGTTCTTGTCCAGCCAGGCATTGATATCCTCGTCCGCCGAAGACTTGAAGCGCGCCGAATACAGCGCCTTCAGGCTGGCGTCATCGCGGTTCTCGACATCGCGCCGCCACGTCTCCACCAGCGACGCCGCCTGCTGTAAATCCTTGTCCAGCTGTTCTTTGCTGACGAACTCCACCTGGTCGCCGATCAGAATCGGCGTGGTGCCGATCGCTACCGTGCGGGTCAGGAAATTCAGGTCGTCGTTGCTGACCACCACGCAACCGTCGGTCGACAGCGGCGGCCTGCTGAAGGTCTCCGGCGGCGTGCCGTGCACCCAGATGCCGGAGCCGCTACGGCCGTGTATCTTGTCCCAGTCATTCGGGTAGTCGAGCGGCATCGCGCCTTTGCCATACATATCAGGCAATTTCACGCCAGGCAGGCGGCCGATCAGGTAGTACACGCCCACCGGCGTGCGCATATCGCCTTCCTTTAGCTTGTTGATGCCCAGCTTGCCCTGGCTGACATAGAAGTCCTGCATCAGGCGCAGGCCATCGCTACGGTTTTCATATAAATAGAGGCGCGAATGCTTGGCATCGACGATCAGCGCGTGCTTCTGGTCCTTGCGCATCTGCAGCAACGCACGCGGCAGCAGCGCCGGTCCCGGACGTTCGGCCTGCAAGCGCACGGCCGCCTCGCGCCGCAGGTCGGCCAGCTTGGCATCGGAGCCGGGCGGCACGGCGGCACCCAGCTGGCCCACCATGCGGGTGTGCATCAGCAGTATGTCGCCGCGCATCAGGTGGCCGAGGCGAAAGTTGGGATAGGCCTCGACCAGGGCGTCGGCCTTGCGCTGTGCCGAGCCGAGATCGTGCGTCGCCAGCTCCTTGTAGATGTCGTTGAGCAGCTCTTCCGGATTGGCTTTACGGGCGACCGGCGCCCGCGCCGGCTTTTTTGCCGCGTAGCTGAGCTCTCCTCCCATCAGACTGAGAAGTACAACGCCGAGCACGCTGCCGGCGCGCCATTTACGCAAAAATGAGTGTGACATCAATTACCCGAGGCTTCCTGCTTGATCTGCCATTTTCCACCATTTTTAACCATCGTGAGCGTTTTACGGCTGCGCGCGGTCAGGCGGTCGGACTCGTAGGTCTGGCGGAACGCGACCTTGGCGGTGTTGCCACTCACCGTCACCTCAGGTGCGGAAATCTCGACGCGAATACGGCCCTTGCCTTCAATCCGGGCGCGACGCTCATCGGCCCAGGCCTTGCGCGTGGCGCCCTTCGGCGGCTCAAACTGCTGACTGTAATAAGCGAGGTAGGCGTCGACGTTCTGCGCTCCCCAGGCCTTGGCCCAGCCGTTCACCTGCGCAATCACGGCATCGCGTTCAGAGGTATCCGGCTTGGCAGCGACTTTTTCCGGCTCAGCCTTGGCCGGTTTCGGCGGCTCGACCTTGACCGGTGGCGGCGCGACCGGTACGGGTGCCGGCGCAGGCGCGGCCGCAACCTTGGTCGGCGCAGGCACTGGAATAGGCGTAGGCGCCGGTGCCGCTTTTACTGGTGCTGGCGCAGGTGCTGGTGCCGGCGCCGGCGCTGGAATCGGTACCACTGTCGCCGCGACTTTAGGCCCGACGGCCGGTGGTGGCGACACGGACAACGCGGGAATCCGTTGCGGCGCATGGGCCTGTGCCGGATTCTGCGGCGGCAATGCGGAAATCAACGGCGGCTGCGTGCTGGCGGCCCGCGCTGCGGCAGGGGCCGGCACAGGTGCAGGCGCGGGGGCTTGCGCCACCGCAGTCTCCGCACCGGCAATCTTGCCGCCGGTGCTGGTCGAGAACGTGCGCAGCATGGTCAGCTTGGACTTGGCGGGCACAGCCGAAGAGGAGCCGAGCGCCAACGCCTTGTCATAAGCCTGACTCGCCATCTTGCCATAGATGTCGCCCAGGTTTTCATAGGCGGTCTGATAGCTCGGATTGGTGCGGATCGCTTTTTCCAGCGCCACGCGCGCCTTGTCGTATTGGCCGGTGGACGCATACAGCACGGCCAGATTGTTATATGGCTCCGGCAGATCCTTGTAATCCTCGGTAAGCCTGGTAAAGACGGCGATCGCCTCTTCGGTCTTGTTCTGCTCCGTCAGCAACACCCCCTTCATGAACCGCATTTGCGGGTCGTTCGGACGTTTACTCAAGTATTCATTGGTCTTGTTGAGCGCTTCGACCACTTTACCGGCCTTGGCCAACTTGCTGACATCGGCAAAATCATCGGCGCGGGCAGGCGCCCAGACCGACAGGGCCAACGCGCAGTACAGCATTGTTTGGGCTGTCTTATTTTTCATTGAGGTTTGAAGCAGACGCGAAAGGACACATGGTACACCTTTCGTTTCCACAGATCAAAACTCGCTGTTGCGTATCAGTTGCATGATTGTTGCGACCAAAGCGAAAAACCCCAGTCTGGCACAGAGCGCGATCTTGAGCGCGTTCAGGCTGGACTGGGGTTTTTCTAAATAACTAGCTTGACGATAACCTACTTTCACACTGGTTGCAGCACTATCATCGGCGTAGAGTCGTTTCACGGTCCTGTTCGGGATGGGAAGGGGTGGGACCGACTTACTATGGTCATCAAGCTTTGACTTGTATGCTCTGGCGCCACCGATTGGGCGCCACAGCGAATCTGGGAGAAGTAAAGCGGCGCGTCAGCGTCGTCCCCGCGAACGCGGGGATCTCATTTAGTTTATTGGGTAGCACACTCATCATCAGAGTAAATGCGTATAACCGTCAAGGTTATAGGGACAAGCCTTACGGGCAATTAGTACTGGTTAGCTTAATGCATTACTGCACTTCCACACCCAGCCTATCAACGTCCTGGTCTCGAACGACCCTTCAAAGAGCTCAAGGCTCTGGGAAATCTCATCTCAAGGCAAGTTTCCCGCTTAGATGCTTTCAGCGGTTATCTCTTCCGAACTTAGCTACCCGGCAATGCCACTGGCGTGACAACCGGTACACCAGAGGTTCGTCCACTCCGGTCCTCTCGTACTAGGAGCAGCCCCCTTCAAATTTCCAACGCCCACGGCAGATAGGGACCAAACTGTCTCACGACGTTTTAAACCCAGCTCACGTACCACTTTAAATGGCGAACAGCCATACCCTTGGGACCGGCTACAGCCCCAGGATGTGATGAGCCGACATCGAGGTGCCAAACTCCCCCGTCGATATGAACTCTTGGGAGGAATCAGCCTGTTATCCCCAGAGTACCTTTTATCCGTTGAGCGATGGCCCTTCCATACAGAACCACCGGATCACTATGTCCTACTTTCGTACCTGCTCGACTTGTCGGTCTCGCAGTTAAGCACGCTTATGCCATTGCACTATCATCACGATGTCCGACCGTAATTAGCGTACCTTCGAACTCCTCCGTTACACTTTAGGAGGAGACCGCCCCAGTCAAACTGCCTACCATGCACTGTCCCCGATCCGGATAACGGACCAAGGTTAGAACCTCAAACAAACCAGGGTGGTATTTCAAGGTTGGCTCCATAGAGACTGGCGTCCCTACTTCAAAGCCTCCCACCTATCCTACACAGATTGGTTCAAAGTCCAATGCAAAGCTACAGTAAAGGTTCATGGGGTCTTTCCGTCTAGCCGCGGGTAGATTGCATCATCACAAACATTTCAACTTCGCTGAGTCTCGGGAGGAGACAGTGTGGCCATCGTTACGCCATTCGTGCAGGTCGGAACTTACCCGACAAGGAATTTCGCTACCTTAGGACCGTTATAGTTACGGCCGCCGTTTACTGGGACTTCAATCAAGAGCTTGCACCCCATCATTTAATCTTCCAGCACCGGGCAGGCGTCACACCCTATACGTCCACTTTCGTGTTTGCAGAGTGCTGTGTTTTTATTAAACAGTCGCAGCCACCATTTTATTGCAACCTTTTCGCCCTATCACAGTAAAGTGACCAAGCTACCGAGGCGTACCTTTTCCCGAAGTTACGGTACCAATTTGCCGAGTTCCTTCTCCCGAGTTCTCTCAAGCGCCTTAGAATACTCATCTCGCCCACCTGTGTCGGTTTGCGGTACGGTCTCGTATGACTGAAGCTTAGAGGCTTTTCTTGGAACCACTTCCGATTGCTACGTGTACAAGTACACTCGTCCCGCTCCCTTGAATTACGCGCCCGGATTTGCCTAAGCGCCTTCTATGAAGCAGAAACTGACTATTCCAACAGTCAGACAACCTTCCGCGATCCGTCCCCCCATCGCATCATACGACGGTGCAGGAATATTAACCTGCTTCCCATCAGCTACGCATCTCTGCCTCGCCTTAGGGGCCGACTCACCCTGCTCCGATGAACGTTGAACAGGAAACCTTGGGCTTACGGCGTGGGGCTTTTCACCCCCATTATCGCTACTCATGTCAGCATTCGCACTTCTGATACCTCCAGCATCCTTTACAAGACACCTTCGCAGGCTTACAGAACGCTCTCCTACCATATGCTTACGCATATCCGCAGCTTCGGTGACTGGCTTAGCCCCGTTACATCTTCCGCGCAGGACGACTCGATCAGTGAGCTATTACGCTTTCTTTAAATGATGGCTGCTTCTAAGCCAACATCCTGACTGTTTTAGCCTTCCCACTTCGTTTTCCACTTAGCCAATCTTTGGGACCTTAGCTGGCGGTCTGGGTTGTTTCCCTCTTGACGCCGGACGTTAGCACCCGACGTCTGTCTCCCAAGCTCGCACTCATCGGTATTCGGAGTTTGCAATGGTTTGGTAAGTCGCGATGACCCCTAGCCATAACAGTGCTCTACCCCCGATGGTGATACTTGAGGCACTACCTAAATAGTTTTCGGAGAGAACCAGCTATTTCCAAGTTTGTTTAGCCTTTCACCCCTACCCACAGCTCATCCCCTAATTTTTCAACATTAGTGGGTTCGGACCTCCAGTGCGTGTTACCGCACCTTCATCCTGGCCATGAGTAGATCACTTGGTTTCGGGTCTACACCCAGCGACTATCGCCCTGTTCGGACTCGATTTCTCTACGGCTTCCCTATGCGGTTAACCTTGCCACTGAATGTAAGTCGCTGACCCATTATACAAAAGGTACGCAGTCACGGAACAAGTCCGCTCCTACTGTTTGTATGCACACGGTTTCAGGATCTATTTCACTCCCCTCCCGGGGTTCTTTTCGCCTTTCCCTCACGGTACTGGTTCACTATCGGTCGATTACGAGTATTTAGCCTTGGAGGATGGTCCCCCCATATTCAGACAGGATTTCTCGTGTCCCGCCCTACTTGTCGCACGCTTAGTACCACCGGTCTGATTTCATGTACGGGGCTATCACCCGCTATGGCTGCCATTTCCAGAGCATTCCATTATCAGTCCGACTATCACGTGCAGGCTCTTCCCATTTCGCTCGCCACTACTTTGGGAATCTCGGTTGATTTCTTTTCCTGCAGCTACTTAGATGTTTCAGTTCGCCGCGTTCGCTTCGCAACCCTATGTATTCAGGTTGCGATGACCTAAAAGGCCGGGTTTCCCCATTCGGAAATCTGCGGATCAAAGCTTGTTTGCTAGCTCCCCGCAGCTTATCGCAAGCTACTACGTCCTTCATCGCCTGTAATCGCCAAGGCATCCACCATGTGCACTTATTCACTTGTCCCTATAACCTTGACGGCTATAAGTCTAAGCATTTACTACTTTGTGATGATGAGTTTTACTACCCAAGCATGTATCTGTCGATACACACTTAATAAAACTTTACTTCTTCCAGATTGTTAAAGAACGTTACAGCAGATAAGTGTGAGCGCTTAGTAGTGGTTCCGAGGAACCCTGCAAACTCTAGAAAGGAGGTGATCCAGCCGCACCTTCCGATACGGCTACCTTGTTACGACTTCACCCCAGTCACGAATCCTACCGTGGTAAGCGCCCTCCTTGCGGTTAAGCTACCTACTTCTGGTAAAACCCGCTCCCATGGTGTGACGGGCGGTGTGTACAAGACCCGGGAACGTATTCACCGCGACATGCTGATCCGCGATTACTAGCGATTCCAACTTCATGCAGTCGAGTTGCAGACTACAATCCGGACTACGATACACTTTCTGCGATTAGCTCCCCCTCGCGGGTTGGCGGCGCTCTGTATGTACCATTGTATGACGTGTGAAGCCCTACCCATAAGGGCCATGAGGACTTGACGTCATCCCCACCTTCCTCCGGTTTGTCACCGGCAGTCTCATTAGAGTGCTCTTTCGTAGCAACTAATGACAAGGGTTGCGCTCGTTGCGGGACTTAACCCAACATCTCACGACACGAGCTGACGACAGCCATGCAGCACCTGTGTACTGGTTCTCTTTCGAGCACTCCCCAATCTCTCGGGGATTCCAGCCATGTCAAGGGTAGGTAAGGTTTTTCGCGTTGCATCGAATTAATCCACATCATCCACCGCTTGTGCGGGTCCCCGTCAATTCCTTTGAGTTTTAATCTTGCGACCGTACTCCCCAGGCGGTCTACTTCACGCGTTAGCTGCGTTACCAAGTCAATTAAGACCCGACAACTAGTAGACATCGTTTAGGGCGTGGACTACCAGGGTATCTAATCCTGTTTGCTCCCCACGCTTTCGTGCATGAGCGTCAGTTTTGACCCAGGGGGCTGCCTTCGCCATCGGTGTTCCTCCACATATCTACGCATTTCACTGCTACACGTGGAATTCTACCCCCTCTGCCAAACTCTAGCCTTGCAGTCTCCATTGCCATTCCCAGGTTGAGCCCGGGGATTTCACAACAGACTTACAAAACCGCCTGCGCACGCTTTACGCCCAGTAATTCCGATTAACGCTTGCACCCTACGTATTACCGCGGCTGCTGGCACGTAGTTAGCCGGTGCTTATTCTTCAGGTACCGTCATGAGCCACGGGTATTATCCGTAACCTTTTCTTCCCTGACAAAAGAGCTTTACAACCCGAAGGCCTTCTTCACTCACGCGGCATTGCTGGATCAGGCTTGCGCCCATTGTCCAAAATTCCCCACTGCTGCCTCCCGTAGGAGTCTGGACCGTGTCTCAGTTCCAGTGTGGCTGGTCGTCCTCTCAGACCAGCTACTGATCGATGCCTTGGTAGGCTTTTACCCTACCAACTAGCTAATCAGATATCGGCCGCTCCAGGAGCATGAGGTTCTTGCGAATCCCCCACTTTCATCCTTGGATCGTATGCGGTATTAGCGTAACTTTCGCTACGTTATCCCCCACTCTTGGGTACGTTCCGATATATTACTCACCCGTTCGCCACTCGCCACCAGGTTGCCCCGTGCTGCCGTTCGACTTGCATGTGTAAGGCATGCCGCCAGCGTTCAATCTGAGCCAGGATCAAACTCTTTAGTTTAATCTCTGTTTAGTGACCACCGCTGATCACTGGTTCGCTCTTCTCAAAAATACTGACAGTATTTCTACTGAATATTTCTTTGTTGAGCATTTAATGCTTTTTGTTGCAGCACTAAACGCCCACACTTATCAACTGTAAATTTTTAAAGATCATCAATTCTGTGTTGCAGCTGAAGAAGCGTTTTGTTCATCAGCGAAGAGGCAAGATTATGAAGTGTTTCAAACATTTCGTCAAGCTCTTCTTTTTCTCACTTGCTTCGCATTTGCATGCGTTGTTTCGTGAGGGACAGAATCATACCAAGCCATCGGGAATTGCGCAAGGGCTGGCACTCAGTTTGCTTACTCTCTGTATAGCAACAGCAGCCAGCATCGCTTTTGCTCACTTCCGGTACAGGTGCTACATTATGGAACACCTGTGCAGGTATATAGAGAGCCGCGCCCCGAGCAGCGGCCAACCGAGACCAAGAGAACATCATGCACTCACCGACTGCTCCAGATCTGAACAGTTCGCCCCTGATTATCGAGACCTCGCACCGGCGCTCCCTCGACTACGGCCTGCAACCTGAATCCCCGGCGGACTTTTCGCCGCTGGCCCGCTGCGAGCTGTCCTTACTGATAGAACAAAACCGTTTGCTGCACACCCATGCGGTGCCGGCCATGGAGACGCTGTACCAGCAAATCGTCAACACCCACAATATGGTGATTCTGACCGACGCTAACGGCGTCATCGTACACTCGCTGGGCGACGACGACTTCCTGGAGAAAGCCAACCGCGTGGCGCTGCAGCCCGGCGTGGCCTGGTCCGAGGCCAGCAAGGGTACCAACGCCATCGGCACCGCCATCGCCGAAAGATCGCCGACGCTGGTCCACGCCGATCAGCACTACCTGGCGGCCAACCACTTCCTGACCTGCTCCGCCGCGCCGATCGCCGACCACCTGGGTAATGTAATCGGCGTGCTGGACGTCTCCGGCGACCAACGCAGCTTCCATAAGCACACCATGGCGCTGGTGCGCATGTCCGCGCTGATGATCGAGAACCAGCTGTTCTCTGCCACGTTCGAAGATTCGATCACGCTGCACTTCCACACCCGCTCCGAATTTATCGGCACGCTGATGGAAGGCATCGCCTCCTTCAGTCCCGGTGGCCGCTTCCTGGCCGCCAACCGCAATGGCCTGTTCCAGCTTGGTCTGCCGTTCACGGCGTTGCGGTCGCACACCTTCAGTTCCCTGTTCGGCCTTCCTCTGTCTGCGCTGTACGACCATTACCGCACCGCCGCTCCCGGGCTGCTCAACCTGTGCATGCACAACGGCGTGCGCGTATACGGCCGCGCCCAGATGCGGCTATCGAACAGCGTGTTTCAACAGTCGCTAAGCAGCGACCGTCCCGCCCTGGCCTCGCCGGCGACACAGGCTGTCGCCGCCAACCAGGCGGCGGCACAGGCGCGCCGGCTCTCCGGCCTGCGCTACCTGCGCACCGGCGATCCGCAACTGGAACTGGTGATCGACAAGGTCACGCGCGTACTGGGGCGCGACATCCCCATCATGATCATGGGCGAAACCGGCACCGGCAAGGAACTGCTGGCGCAAGCGATCCACAACGACTCGCCGCGCGCCATGAGTCCTTTTGTGGCGGTGAACTGCGCCTCGATTCCCGAAACGCTGATCGA
Source organism: Duganella sp. BuS-21 (assembly GCA_041874725.1). GTDB lineage: Bacteria > Pseudomonadota > Gammaproteobacteria > Burkholderiales > Burkholderiaceae_D > Rugamonas. The sequence goes on from CP097466.1 coordinate 6,422,993, forward strand.
GTCCGAATTGTTCGGCTACGAAGACGGCGCCTTTACCGGCGCGCGCAAGAAAGGGGCGGTCGGCAAAATCCTGCAGGCCAACGGCGGCACGCTGTTCCTCGACGAGATCGGCGACATGCCATTCAGCCTGCAGGCCCGCCTGCTGCGCGTGCTTCAGGAGCGCATGGTGACGCCGCTGGGCAGCGACAAGTCGATACCGGTCAACGTCGAATTGATTTGCGCCACCAACCACAATCTGCGCGAGCGCATCGCCAAGGGCCTGTTCCGCGAGGATCTCTACTATCGCCTGAATGGCCTGGTGGTCAAGCTGCCGCCGCTGCGCGAACGCACCGACCTGGAAACCGTGGTCGGCAAAATCCTGGCGACGGAATCGAATAGCGGCCGCTATCACGTGTCCGAAGAAATCCTCAACCTGTTCCATCGCCATCGCTGGCCCGGCAACTTCCGCCAGTTGACCAACCTGCTGCGCACCGCCCTGGTCATGGCCGGCGACGAGCATGAAATCAGCCTGCGCCACATGCCGGACGACTTCCTCGACGATATAGAGCAAGCCCAGATCCCCCATCAGAACCCCGGCCCCGGCACGGAACGCATGATCGCCAGCGGCGCGAATCTGGAGGAGGTGGAGCAGAATGCCATCCTCCGCTCGCTGGAGGCGCATGGCGGCAATGTGTCGGCCACCGCGCGCGCACTGGGCGTGTCGCGCAATACGATTTACCGCAAAGTGCCGAATCTGAAATAGGGACGCGCCCATGTTGGCCTCACACCTCGGGCGGAAAGCCGGCCGAGCGCCGCTCCCGCCCCTGCTTGTCGATCGCCATCAGGTCCACCGCCTGCAATTGCGCCGCCAGCGCACTGGCGCGCTCCCAGCCCATGACCATGAACGCGGTCGACAGGCCGTCGGCCAGCAAAGCGGTTGGCGCCAGCACCGTCACGCTGGCCAGTTCGTCGGGCGACTCGCCCTTTGATGGATCGAAGATGTGGTGATGCCGGTAGTCCGGCGTGAAGCTGCATTCATAATCGCCGGAGGTGGCGACGCTACAGCCCTGCGCATACAGTGTGGCGGCCAGCGCGCCGGCATCGCGCGGGTCGCGTACGCCCAATATCCAGGGACGACGTCCCGGCTTCTGCCCGCGCGCGACGAATTCCCCCGTGTCCAGCAGCGCATCGCGTATGCCATGCGCCTGCACGGCGGCCAACGCAAGATCGGCGGCATAGCCCTGCGCCAGGCCGTTCAAGGTCAACGACATGCCGGCGCGGCGCAAGCTGATTTGCTCCTTGCCGACCACCAGCTCGCGCCAGTCCACCAGCGGCTGCGCACGGCGGCGCTCTGCATCGCCCGGCAATTGTCCGCGCGCCGCCGCTTCAGAATATAGGCGCCACAGCGGCTGCACCGTCACATCGAAGGCGCCGGCGGTCATACGCGACAACTCGGCCGCCTGTGCCAGCACTTCCAGCAGCCGAGGGTCCGGCTGCGCCAGCACGCCGGCCCGATTGAGCTGATAGACCTGGCTGTCCGGGTGGTAGATGCTCATCAGGCGGTCGACCTGCTGCGCCGCCTGCAAGCCGTCCGCAATCGCGCGCGCCGCCAGTTGCGCATCCGGGTGAGCCACCGAAATTGAAATGGTGGTGCCGAAGGCCAGCGCCGCGCCGTGATGCAGCGGCGTATCGCGTGGCAACGCGCTACCGGCCACGCCGGCCATGGCGCCGACCGCGCTGACAATAAAGGTACGTCGCTTCATGCGCTACTCCCGGCGGATTGAATGGGGATGGTGCGGCGGCGCTTGAGCTCCATGATGCGCGGCGCGCATTGCTGGTCGCTGGCGTAAATCACCACGCAGTCCATGCACTGGAAGCATTCCGCGTAATCGACTTTCCCGGACGGCGCTATCGCCTGATAGTCGCAGCGATGGCGGCAGGTCTGGCACGGCTGGCCGCATTCGGCGCGGCGCGGTATCCAATTCAGCAGGCGCAGCTTGCCCAGCAGCGCCAGCGACGCGCCGAACGGACACAGATAGCGGCAAAAGAATTTATACACAAAGCCGCTGGCCAGCAGCAGGCCCACGGCATACGCCACATACGGCCAACTACGCACAAAGTTCAGCGTGATCGCGGTTTTAAACGGTTCAAGCTCCACCAGCTTGTCCGTAATCTCGCTGGAGAAGAAGGCACTGGCAACGATGCCGGCCAGCGCTGCATATTTCACCAACTTGAGCCGCGCATCCAGTTGCGGCTTGATGCGCAGCTGCGGCAGGTGCAACACGCGCGCCAGTTTGCCCGTCAGCTCCTGCAGAGCGCCGAAAGGACACAGCCAACCGCAGAAGGTGCCGCGCCCCCATACAACTAGCGATACCAGCACGAACGCCCACAGCGACACCGTCATGGGATCAAACAGCATGAACTCCAGGCTGCGCCGGGCCATCAGCGCCTGGATCACGCCGCTGAGATTGACGATGGAGAGCTGTCCCTGCGCGGAATAACCGATGAAGCCTATTGTGAACACCAGGTAGATGCGGCGGAACCAGTCGAAGCGCCTGCCGTTGGCCGTGAGGCGCCGCTGCGCCGTCAACGCGGCAGCCAGCACCAGCAGGCCGCCGGCCAGCGTAGCCAGCTCCCAACGTCGTGCGCTCCAGCTGCTGGTCCACGATTTGTTATTGCCCTCGGCCGCGATCAGCAGGTCGGCCGGCAGTTGATAGCGCAATGTCAGTTCGCGCGTGATGCGCTCCGGGTAGACGATGCCCTTGTTGCGGGTGATCGGCAGCGCCAGCTCGATCGGCGATGCCGGGTCCAGGCCGGCCTGGCTGATGACGCGGAACACCGTCACATTCTCCGCCGCCAGCGGCACGGCGAGCTTCAGCTCCAGGTCGAGGTCGCGCATATCGATGGGCAGCTTGTCCTGACGGAGCAGCAGCCGATCGGGCACGCTGCCGCGCACGAAATCCTCCCCCGTTACGCTGTAGCGGCCGGACGACATGACGATCAACGCGTGATCGCCCTCCTCCAGGCGGCCCTGCAGCTTGCGCCAACTGCCGGCCGTCAGCAGATTGCGGCCGATGGTCGGCACCGAGACGCAAGCCACGTACAGATCGATAAAACTATCGACGGGATGCGCCAGCGCCTCCGCATCGAGTCCTGCGCCCGCGCTGCCGGCGAACAGCTGCTCGGCTTCGCGGTTGGTCACGCGCAGCCGCTGTACCAGTCCATTCCCCAGCATCTGCTGCAGGTCCAGCGGCCGGAACACATCCTGCCGCACGCGCGCGATCTGGTCGGGATCGCGGCCGCCGGCAAAGCCCAGCTTCTTGCGCGAGACCTTGAGCGCCGCCGCCAGCACGCTTTGGTTAATGATGCGTACCGAGGCCGTGGCCTTCGACACACCATCGATATACGCATGCGCCGCATCCGGATGGCGCGCACGGCGGCTGCCGGTCTCGATACTGATGTTCTGCTTCAGCGACAAGTCCTTGTACTGTTTGACGAACTGGTACAACGGCGCCTCGCCCAAACCATCCAAGAACACCGGTTCATGATGCGACAAGACTTCCACGCCGATGAACACGCCCTTGGGATCGATGGCCACCATCAGATTGAGCGGGACGCCGGAGAAGCCTGGAATGGGCGCGAGGTCGATCGACTCGAACACATAGCCCACCAGCTCCGTCGCCGTGGCGTTCTGCCGGAACAGCGGCCATACCGGCAGCTCCGCATCGCGCGCACCGACGATCAGCGGCGCCGGGAAGCGCCGCGTCATCGCGTCTTGCGTCAGCACGCCGGCCTGCGCCGGCGTGGCGCCCAACACCAGCGCCAGCGCACCGGCCAACAGACACAAAATGCTGGTGAGCGCGCGCATCATGTTCATCCGAGGCGTCATCAGAAGAAGATGATGCCGCCCAGCGAAACGCCGTTCATCTTGCCTTCGCCACCGGCGTAGGCTTTGGAACGCGTTTGCCCGATTTCGCCGACCAGCGTGATGACGCTGTTGAGCGAGTAGTAAGCGCCGGCGGTCAGGTTGGCGTTCGACTTCAAGCCGCCGGTGCCGACGTTGTTGTCGTCATTGCGGCTGATGCCGTAGCTCAGGCCGACCTTGAGCTTGTCGGTCGCCTTGTACGTCGCCTGCACAAAGTAGGCCTTGGACTTGTTGTCGCCTTGGTCCGCATCCGACAAAATGCCGAGCCCTTTCCCGCCCTGGAAGTTGGTCACCACGCCCAGCGGCCCTGCCTGATACGAGGCCCCCACCTCCACACCCGACATCGTGAAGTCACGCGCACCCGGTGCGGTGGCGCTGAACTTCTGCGACTTGGCGCCCAGCCAGCCTTTGAAGCCGCCGCCGGCGTAGCTGAGCTGCGCCTGCATCTGCGGGCTGGTTTTCGACGTGTAGCCAGGAGCGGTCAAGAGCGGCGTGTCGGCGACAGGGCTCAGCAGCGCCACGTCGAAGCCGATGCCCGATGCCGACTTCGGCGCGCTGTAGGCGATCTGGCCGTAGTAGCCCACGTAGCTGTAGCCGGCGCCGATGTGGCCCAGCGTCACGCGGCCGCGCTGCGTGGCCTGCACCGGTGCGCCGGCGCCGATCAGCGTCATGTCGGAGAAGATCACGGAGCCGAAGATGCCGTTGTCGCGGCCAAGCTTGATGGTGCCCATGTCCGCATTACCGAAGGTGAAATAAGCCTGGCGCACATCGACGCCGCTATTGGCGGCAATCGCGCTGTCGGTAGCGGTGGCGTTGTAGATGCCGATCAGCGCCTTCACATCGTAGTCGCCCTGACGCGAGGTGGCCGACGTCACCAGGCCGTTGGGCAGCAAACCATTGCCGATGGTGGTGCGGTTGTTCTCGCCGCCGCAGCCCAGTCCTTTGCCGCCCAGCGCCAGCCCGCCCACCGCATCGCCGCTGCACGAGACCTGTGTGTAGTAGGCGTTGACGATGCCGCCCAGCGCCACGTTCCAATCCCCAGCCTTGAAATCGACCGCTTGCGCGCCCTGCGTTCCTGCGATGGCCAGTGCACCCAGCATGAATACGGTTTTCATTATTTGATCTCCCTTTATTGTTGATGTACATCGAGCGATGTACAGGGTGATTGGCAATTTGCGTGCCCACACGCCGCTACAGGAGAAAGTACGCCTTATGCGCAAAGGGCTTGTGCCGGATCGGATCAATCGTGCCGTGGCACTGTTCAGAATTTGATCGAAAAAAAAGGGTGGCCGTAGCCACCCGAAAGTACAGGAGACACTTTTTACCTGGCCAGTTTAAACACCCACACCGAGCCACCTTGTTCGAGGAAGTTCACTTTCTTGGCCACTTCGCCGCCCCACAGCGGCACGGCGCCGCCCCAGCCCGAGACCACCGCCACATACTGCGTGTCGCCATCCTGCCAGGTGACCGGTGGCGCCACCACGCCAGAGCCGGTCTGAAACTTCCACAGCTCCTTGCCCGACTTGGCGTCCAACGCTTTCAGATAGCCCTCCGGCGTACCGTAGAACACCAGGCCACCGGCAGTGGTCATCACGCCACCCCACAGCGGTGCCGTGTTCTTGACCTCCCACACGATCTTGCCCGACTTCGGATCGACCGCGCGCAGCGCGCCGATGTAATCATCGAACAGCGGCCGGATGGTGAAGCCCGCACCGAGGTAAGCACCGCCTTTCTTGTAGCTGATCGGCTCATTCCAGATATCCATGCCCCATTCGTTGGCCGGCACGTAGAACAAGCCGGTTTGCTGGCTGTACGCCATCGGCATCTGGTTCTTGGCGCCGAGGAAGGCCGGCGCCGCGAACACCGTGCTACCCTTTTTGCCTTCCTCACCCTTGGTCGGATCGCCAGGGCGATTAGCGGCGATGAAGTTGGGACGGCCGGTTTTCAAATCGATGCCGGATGCCCAGGTGATCTTCTTCACGAACGGGAAAGCGTTCTGCAGCTTGCCGTTGCTGGCGTCGATCACGTAGAAGAAGCCGTTGCGGTCCGCCTTGCCGCCGTAACGCTTGCCGTTCATGTCGAAGGTGACGAATTCATTGGCACCGTCGAAGTCCCATGAATCGTTGGGCGTGTTCTGGTAGGCCCACTTGATCTGGCCAGTCTTCACATCCAGCGCCACGGTGGAGGACGAGTACAAATTGTCGCCCGGCCGCAGGTGGCTGTTCCATGGCGCCGGATTGCCGGTGCCGAAGTAGGCCAGGCCGGTCTTGGCATCGTAAGTGCCGCCCATCCAGGTCGAGGCGCCGCCGGTTTTCCACAACTCGCCCGGCCAGCTCTTGTTCACCGTGCCGGTGACGCCGTTGTCGCTCTCTTTGCCGTCCTTGTCGTAGCGATGTCCCATGTGGCCTTCCACCGTGGGGCGGGACCACACCAGTTCACCGGTCATCGGATTGCGCGCTTCAACCCGGCCCACCACGCCGAACTCACCGCCCGATACGCCGGTCAGCAGCAAGCCGTCGGCGATCAGCGGTGCGGCCGTCATCGAATAGCCGGCCGCATAATCGTCGACCTTTTCCTTCCACACCACCTTGCCGGTATCCTGGTCCAGCGCCACCAACTGCGCGTCGAGCGTGCCGAAGATAACCAGGTTGCCGAACAAGGCCGCGCCGCGATTGACCACGTCGCAGCAAGGCATGATGCCGTCCGGCAGACGGTGCTCATACTTCCACAGCTTGGCGCCGGTTTTCAGGTCGATCGCAAAGATGCGCGAGTACGATGCGGTGACGAACATCTTGCCCTTGTAGATCAGCGGTTGCGACTCCTGCCCGCGCTGCTTCTCGCCGCCGAAGGAGAACGACCACGCCGGCACCAGCTTGCCGACGTTCCTGGTATTCACCTGCGCCAACGGCGAATAGCGCTGGCCTTCCGTGCCGAAGCCGAAAGCCAGCACGCTGTCGGTGCTGGTGGCTGCGTTCTTGAGCATGGCCGACGTGACGTCGGCCGCCTGTGCCAGCGACAGGATCGAGATCCCCACCAGCGATGCGATGATTTTCTTGTGCACGTTGTTCTCCGATTATTATGGTTTTGACTAGCCTAGATGTGGTGCAGGAGCGCCAGCTCCTCGTCGCTGAACAGGCGCGAACGGGTCAGGAAGCGCCGGCCCGTGCCGTTATCGAGTGAGAACATGCCGCCGTTGCCCTCGACCACATCGATAATCAGCTGGGTATGCTCCCAATACTCGAACTGCTCGCGCCCCATGTAGAACGGCGTCCCATCCAGATTGCCGAGATAGACGTCGGTGTCGCTGACGTCGAACTCCCCGGCCGGGTAACACATCGGCGTGCTGCCGTCGCAGCAGCCGCCGGATTGAAAAAACATCAGCGGCCCGTGGCGGCGACGCAGGACGGCGATCATGTCGAGCGCCGCCGGCGTGGCCGTGACGCGGGCGATGATGTGGCTCATGGTTAGAAGAAGCCCAGCGCGTTAGGGCTGTAGCTGACCAGCAGGTTCTTGGTCTGCTGGTAGTGGTCCAACATCATCTTGTGGTTCTCGCGGCCGATGCCCGATTGCTTGTAGCCGCCGAACGCCGCATGTGCCGGATACAGGTGATAGCAATTGGTCCAAACGCGGCCGGCCTGGATGGCGCGGCCGACACGGAAGGCGCGCGAACCGTCGCGCGTCCACAGCCCTGCGCCCAGTCCATACAGCGTATCGTTGGCGATACGCAGCGCATCCGCTTCGTCCTTGAAGGTGGTGACCGATACCACCGGTCCGAAGATCTCCTCCTGGAAGATGCGCATCTTGTTATCGCCCTTGAACACGGTCGGACGCACGTAGTAGCCGTCCTTGAGATCACCGCTTTGCTGATTGCGTTCGCCACCGGCCAGCAGCTCGGCGCCTTCCTGTTTGCCGATGTCCATGTACGACAGGATTTTCTCCAGCTGCTCCTGCGAAGCCTGCGCGCCGATCATGGTGCTGCTGTCCAGCGGGTTGCCCTGCTTGATGGCGGCCACGCGCGCCAGCGCGCGCTCGATGAATTTTTCGTAGATCGATTCCTGGATCAGCACCCGCGACGGGCAGGTGCACACCTCGCCCTGGTTCAGCGCGAACATGGCAAAGCCTTCCAGGCACTTGTCGAAGAAAGCGTCGTCGGCGTCCATCACGTCTTCAAAGAAGATGTTCGGCGATTTGCCGCCCAGTTCCAGCGTCACCGGAATCAGGTTCTGCGCGGCGTACTGCATGATCAGGCGGCCGGTGCCCGTCTCGCCGGTAAAGGCGATCTTGGCGATGCGCTTGTTGGAGGCCAGCGGCTTGCCCGCTTCCAGGCCGAAGCCGTTCACCACATTCAGCACGCCCGGCGGCAGCAGGTCGGCAATCACTTCCAGCAACACCATGATCGATGCCGGGGTTTGCTCGGCAGGCTTGAGCACCACGCAGTTGCCGGCCGCCAGTGCCGGCGCCAGCTTCCATACCGCCATCAGGATAGGGAAGTTCCATGGAATGATCTGGCCGACCACGCCCAGCGGCTCGTGGAAGTGGTAGGCATAGGTTTCCGAGTCGATCTGCGCGACCGAGCCTTCCTGCGCGCGAATGCAACCGGCGAAGTAGCGGAAGTGGTCGATCGCCAGCGGAATATCGGCGGCGGTGGTTTCGCGGATAGGTTTGCCATTGTCGATGGTCTCGGCGGTGGCGATCAGCGCCAGGTTGGCTTCCATGCGATCGGCGATCTTGTTGAGGATATTCGCGCGCTCGGTCTGCGAGGTTTTTCCCCATGCATCCTTGGCGGCGTGGGCGGCGTCCAGCGCCAGCTCGATGTCCTCGGCGGTGGAGCGCGCCACTTCGCAGAACACCTGGCCGGTGATCGGCGTGATATTGCCGAAGTATTCGCCCTTCACCGGCGCGACGAATTGACCGCCGATGAAGTTGTCGTAGCGTTGTTTGAAGGGATTGGCAACGCCTAGTTTGCTGATATCTGCGAGATTCATGTCGTCCTCTTTCTGCTGTGGTTTTATGAGGCCGCTCGCTGTGGGGCGTGGCGGCGGTGGGTAGTGCACGTGCTTCTTTTCGCAAGCCTCGTGCCAGCATCGTTTGTGAGGGAAGTACGGGGTGCGAGGCGTTGCGGCCCTGTGACAAGTGTTCAGCTTTGGAACAGTTGTCTGCCGATGGAGCAATCGCTCAGCGGATCACCACGCCCCATGGCAGCTCGCCGACTAACACCTCGGCGTGCTTGGCGGCGCTGGCCGTATCGATCACGGACACACTGTTGGAACGGCCGTTGGCCACATACAGCTTGGCGCCGTCCGGTGTCAACGCCATATTCCAGGGCCGCTTGCCGACTACAATCGTGGCCACCACCATATTGCTGGCGGTGTCGACGACCATCACGCTGGCGTCGATGCCGTTGGAGACATACACCTGACGCCCGCTCGGATGCACTACGATGCCGTTGGCGTTCTTGCCGGCCGGGATGCGCGCCACCGCCGCCAGTGTCGCCATGTCCACCACGTAGACCGCGTTGGCCAGCTCGCAAGCCACATAGGCGCGCTGGCCGTCCGGGCTGAAGCCCATGCCGCGCGGGCGCAGGCCGACGGCAATCGAACCGCTCTGGCGGCGCGCGGCGACATCGATCACATCGACCTGCTCCGCCTCCTCCGCGCTGACCAGCAGCCAGCGGCCGTCCGGGCTGAAGACCGCGTGCTCGGGATTCTTGCCGCGCACCGGAATGTCGGCCGCCACCTGTCCGCTCGCCGTGTCGATCAGGGAGACGCTATTGCTCTCCTCGACCGCCACTGCGGCGTAGCGCCCATCCGCCGACACACTCACCCCCTCGGGCGACTTGCCCAGCGCGATGCTGCGCACCACGGCGCCGCTGGCGGTGTCGATCACCAGCAAGGCATTGCTGCCGGCGTCGGTGACGTACAGGCGTGCGCCTGCCGGATCGGCCGCGATGCCGCGCGGGCGCTTGCCGGCGGCAATCTGACGCAGCACCGTATCGGTGGCGGTATCGATCACGCTGATGGTGCCGGACTTTTCGTTCGGTACGTAGGCCAACGGCGCGGCTAGCGCCGGGGGGCTCAGCACGATGAGCAAGGAAGCGAGAATGCGGAAGCTGTTCATATCATCACCCTTTGAGGAAAATGCCAACACCATTGCAATCGCCGTGCCACACGAAAACCGGATGGCAGGTATATTGCTTATTGGTCCGTACAACACTGACCAAAAAACGGAGACAACATGAAGCACGCACATTTCCCACTGAATGCGATGGCCGCGCTGTTTGCCATCAGCAGTGGCGCCATCGCCGCCGAACCGGCCGCCGAACCTGTCGATGTGGTGGTGATCAGCGCCACCCGCGTCGGCCACACGGTATTCGACATGCCGGCCTCAATTGACGTCATCGACGCCGAGCGCATTCGGGAAGGCCAGGCACGCATCAACGCCAGCGAAGCGCTGGCGGCGGTGCCTGGCCTGGTGGCGCAAAATCGCCAGAACTACGCGCAAGACTTGCAAATCTCCTCGCGCGGCTTCGGCGCCCGTTCCGCTTTCGGCGTGCGCGGCGTGCGACTGATCGCCGACGGCATCCCGGCCAGCATGCCCGACGGCCAAGGACAAGCCGCCACCTTCAACCTCGATATGGCCGAACGCATCGAAGTACTGCGCGGACCATTCTCGACCATCTATGGCAACCACTCAGGTGGCGTGATCCAGCTGTTCACACGCGAAGGCGACGGTGCACCATCGATTGAAACCTCGCTCACCGCCGGCAGCTACGGCAGCCGCAAGGCGGACCTGAACGCGCAAGGCAAACAGGCCGGCATCGGCTACGTGCTGGATGCCTCGCGTTTTGAAACCGACGGCTACCGCGCCCACAGCGCCGCCACCCGCGACCAGGCCTACGCCAAACTGACACTGGCGCCGTTCGACAACGCCAAGCTGACCATCACCGCCAATGCGCTGCGCCAGGACGATACGCAGGACGCGCTGGGCACCAGCTGGGCCACCTACCAGCGCGACCCGCGCGCCGGTGAGATCGACGCCGCCGATACGCAGAATCCGAAACGCACGCTGGCGGACCGCTACAACACCCGCAAGAGCATTGACCATCAACAGATCGGCGCCAACTGGGAACAGCGCTTCGGCGACGACCGCCTGCGCATCACCGCCTACGGCGGCAACCGTAGCGTGATCCAGTACCAGGCCTTCTCCAAGGCCTTCCAGGCGCCGGCCACGCACTCGGGCGGCGTGGTCGATTTCGACCGCGATTTCTACGGCACAGACCTGAATTGGCTGCACGTGAGCCAACTGGCGGGCGGCAAGCTGAGTACCACCATCGGCCTGGAATACGGCCGCTCCAGCGATGACCGTAAAGGCTATGAGAACTTTATCGGCTCGCAGTTCGGCGTCAAAGGCGCGCTGCGGCGCGACGAGAACGATAAGGTGACCAATCTCGATCCTTACATCCAGGCGGAGTGGGAAACCGGCGCATGGCTGTTGAGCGCCGGCCTGCGTCACAGCAGCGTCAAAATCTCGGTGGACGATCACTTCCTCGGCAACGGCAACGACAGCGGCAGTCTCGATTACAGCCACACCACGCCGGTACTGGGCCTGCTGTACAAGCTGGCGCCGTCGCTCAACGTCTACGCCAGTGCCGCGCGCGGCTTCGAAACGCCGACGTTGAATGAACTGTTCTATTCGGGCGCCGGCGGCGGCTTCAACTTCCGCCTGCAACCGGCGCAGAGCACCCACGTGGAGGCCGGCGTGAAAGCCCGCATCGGCGGCGACACGCGCATCAACGCCGCCTTGTTCCAGGTCCGCACGCGCGATGAACTGGTGGTCGACAGCAGTAGCGGTGGCCGCACCAGCTACCGCAATGCCGGCCGCACGCTGCGCCAGGGCGTGGAGCTTTCGCTCGACAGCACATGGCAATATGGCATCAGCACGCGCGTGGCCTTGACCACCCTGCGCGCCGTCTACGACCAGGGCTTCGGCACGGTCTTGAAAGGTAGCCGCCTGCCGGGCGTCCCGAATGCCAACGCCTACGGCGAACTGGCATGGAAGGATAGTGCGGGCCGGTTTGGCGCGGCGTTGGAAGCTGTCGGCAGCAGCAAGATCTATGCGGAAGACGCCAACGCCGACCAGCCGGCGCCAGGCTATGGCGTACTGAATGCACGGGTCACGGCCAACCAGCACTGGCAGGGCTGGCGCTTCAAGCAGTTCGCGCGTTTGAACAATCTGTTGGACAAGCAGTATGTCGGTTCGCTGATCGTCGGCGACACCAACAAACGCTATTACGAAGCCGCCCCTGCCCGCAACTGGTTACTGGGCGTGAGCGCCCAGCACCAATTCTAGAAGCGATAACGCAGTCCGGCCGCCACTGTGCGTGGTGCGCCGGGTGCGACAAAGCGCGCCTGTTCCGCTTCCGCGCCCTGCTGCTGCAATGCGCCGTTCGGGAACATATCGACTCCGACCGCACCGAAGCTTTCGTAACGGCGATTCGCCAGGTTGGTCACGCGCGCATACCATTCCCACTTCGGCGCCGGCTGATAGCTGGCATGCAGGCCAAGCAACGCATGGCCGCGTATGCGCCAGTCGCTGCCTGCCGGTGCGGCCTGGCCGTCTTCATTGCCCTGCGTGGTCATGTCCGACAACGCCACCACATCGACACCGACGGTCAACGCCGCTGTGGCGCTCCAATCCAATCCCAGCTTGAGCGTATTGCGCGGCAGCCCCGCCAGGCGCGTGCCGGGAACCACATGCACATTGCGCACGCCGGTGAACAAATCGCCTTCGGTGTCGTAAGTCGCCGCCAGATAGCTGTAGCTCAGGCGCGCCGACCAGGCGCCGATACGGCGGCTGGCACTCAGGTCCACGCCTTGATGGCGTGTGCGGTCGAAGTTGGCGAAGTAGCCCTGCTGCGCCAGTGCAGCGCTGCGGAACAGGATGTCGTCACGGTTGATGGCGCGGTAGACCGACACCGCCACCGTATCGCCACGCCCTCCCTGCCAACGCGCGCCGGCTTCGACGGTGCGTGATACAACCTGCTTCAGGTAGGGATCCGACTGCAGCCCCACCGGCAAACGGCAAGGCTGTTCCGGATCGGCGCAACCGAGTTCAATCACGGTCGGCACGCGGTTGCTCTGCGATAGATAGGCAAACACGCTCCAGCCATTGCCGATGCCGCGCGCGATGCCGATGGCGGGATTGAGCTTGCGGTAGTTGAAGGTCTCGCGCGCTTGCGCTTCGTCGTCGCGGCGCAGCTGGTTACTGACGCGCGCATGGTTGTAGCGTGCCGATACGGTGAGCCATGTCTCCGGCGCCACGGTCCAGGTGTCGGCGATATAGATGCCACCTGCGCGCGAGCTGCCATCGACCGACGATCCGGCCTCGCGCTCTTCGTCTTCATCCATGACGACCGAGCGGTCGGGGGCGAAGCCTGCCTCCTGTTCGAACTGTGCGAAGCTCACGCTACTGCGGTCAAAGGTCACCCCGGCCGCCAGTTGGTGCGCGTCGGCGTTGCGGCTGAAGTGCGCGCTGAAGCCCTGGCTGTTCTGCCGCGTTTCGGTGGTGTTGTAAGAGGCTGGATGCGAACTTTCACCTTCAATGTAGTCGTCGTTGATGTCGCCGTTGACGCTACTGCGCTTGCTGTTGCGCGCATACAGTGCGGCAGTCAATTCGGTGTGCTCGTCAAAGTGATGCACGAGGCTGAATACGATCTGGCGCAGGCGATTGCGCGTCTCGTCGGGAGAAGTATAGGCGGCACGGCGGTCCTCTTCATACAAGCCGTCCGGCAGAAGGCCGTTGCCGATCAGGCGGCTGCGCGCCGCCAGCAGCGCCACGCTCCATTCGTTGTCGCCGGCACTGCCGGCCAGTTTTGCGTAAAGGTTGCCGAGGTGGCCGTTGGACTGATCGCGCCAGCCCTTATCGTTAAAGGCGGTTCCGGCGATGAAGGCGTGCCAGTGTTCGCCGCTGTCATAGCCGTATGCCAGGTCGGCGCGGCGTTGGCCGTTGCCGGTGGCAGATACGTTGGCATCCAGGCCGGGATGGCTCTTGCCGGATTTGCTGGTCAACACCAGGGCGCCGCCCAATGTATTCAAGCCGTACAAGGGATTCGATCCCGGCGCCAGCATCACGCTGTTGATCGCCGCTTCCGGCAGCATGTCCCAATTCACCACGTCGCCAAACGGCTCGTTGACGCGCACGCCGTCCAGATACACCGAGAGGCCCTGCGAAGAGCCGAGCACCGGCGAGGCACGGAAGCCGCGATAGCTGATGTCGTTCTGAAACGGGCTACCTGAAATCTCGTTGATGTTCACACCGGTGAGTTGGCGTGACATGAACTCGCCGAGACTCTGGCCTGCGGAGGCATCCATCAGGCGCGCACCGGCCGTCTGCACTTGGTAAGGCAGCTGGTTGCGGTCGACACCCAGTCCCGGCAAAGGTGCAACGCCGATGATCTCCACCGACAGCATGGTGGTGGCCGGATAAATCAGCGGCGCCTCTTCAGCCAGGGCCGCGCCGGCCCACGCCAGCAGCACGCCGGCGGCGATCGCGCGGTGCTTCATGGCGTTTGCTCATGCACGCCGTACTTGGCGAAGATGTTTTTCAGCTCACCGCTGGCTTTCATTTCATTGACGGCGGCCTGCAGCAGCTTCGCCATGTCCTGGTCATCCTTGCGCACCGCCATGCCTACCGCCCATCCCGCACGCGGCAGGCGCTGGAACGCCACTTCGTTCAAGGGAAAAGCGGGATCGTCGCGAAACACGGCGTCGATCTCGGAACGGTTGGCCAGCACCGCATCGAGCTGGCCGGCCTTCAGTTGTTCGAGTGCTTCCGCAGCGGTGTCGAAAATGCGCACCTTGTCGCGGAAGCGGCCATTGCCTTCGCCCAGCATCACCATGGCGGCGATCGAGACTTTTTCGACGCCGATGGTTTTGCCGGCAAGCGCATCGACGCCATCAAACACCGGCATGCTGCTTGCGCTGCGGACCAGCCGCACCGTCTCGACGTGGTAGGGCGCGAAGATGGTGACCTTGCCGTTCTCGTTCATCAACTGCGGCTCAACCGGCACGTGCAGCATCACATCGGCCGGCCCGTAGCCGAGATAGTGCCCTTTCCACACCATGTTGCGCAGATCGTCGCTGAGGTTTTCGCCGGCGGGGAAAGGCAGCAGGCTGAGTTTCAATCCCAGCTTGGCCGCCAGCGCCTGCGCGAGCTCCACATCGATGCCGGCGCCGCGATCGGAGAACGGCGCGAACTGATCGTACACGGCCACCTTGAGTGAACCGGATTGCCGGATTTTGTCCCAGTCCGCATGGGCGGGAACGGCGGCGCCCAGCAAAGCCAGGGCGAACGGGAACAGCGCGGCGGCGCGCAAGCGAGCACTCGACATGGCGGCTCCCGATTATTTAACGTCGTCGCGGCGGACATCCAGGTAGGTCTTGATGGCCCACATGGCTTCCTGATTGAATACGCCCTCGAACGGCGGCATGTACACCGCGCCGTTGCGTACTTTGCCGTGACGGACAGAGGCGAGGTAGTAGTTGTCGGTCTCCTTGTAGCAGGCCTTCTTCTTGGTCTCGTTCTTGACGCTGGCGCAGTCGCGATCGAGCTGACGCAGGTCCGGCGCGATGCCGCCGGTGACGGCTTCCAGGCCATGGCAGCGTGCGCAGTTCTGGTTATAGGCCGAGGAACCGATCTTCAGCGCGAGCTTGTTGCCGCGATAGGGATTCTGGTCCAGCCATTTTTCGCCGAGCGGGGTCAGGCCGGTGGTGTCCACGCCTTGCGGCACCACATTGCCGTGGGCGTAGGCGTAGAGAGAGGTGGTGGCCGCGGCGGCGAGGACGGTAGCGACGGCGAGAATGCGGAATGGATGATGCATGGATGTCTCCTGGCTGTTTTAAAAGATATACAGCCATTCAGCAAATGCCATGCCATGGGTTTTCCGCCTGAAACAGTATTCCTGCTGTTCAAATATGGTACAGCTGTTACAGCGCATTGATCAACGGGGACGTAAACGCAAAAAGGCCCGGTCTTAGACCGGGCCCCCTCACTTAATAACTAGCTTGACGATAACCTACTTTCACACTGGTTGCAGCACTATCATCGGCGTAGAGTCGTTTCACGGTCCTGTTCGGGATGGGAAGGGGTGGGACCGACTTACTATGGTCATCAAGCTTTGACTTGTATGCTCTGGCGCCACCGATTGGGCGCCACAGCGAATCTGGGAGAAGTAAAGCGACGCGTCAGCGTCGTCCCCGCGAACGCGGGGATCTCATTTAGTTTATTGGGTAGCACACTCATCATCAGAGTAAATGCGTATAACCGTCAAGGTTATAGGGACAAGCCTTACGGGCAATTAGTACTGGTTAGCTTAATGCATTACTGCACTTCCACACCCAGCCTATCAACGTCCTGGTCTCGAACGACCCTTCAAAGAGCTCAAGGCTCTGGGAAATCTCATCTCAAGGCAAGTTTCCCGCTTAGATGCTTTCAGCGGTTATCTCTTCCGAACTTAGCTACCCGGCAATGCCACTGGCGTGACAACCGGTACACCAGAGGTTCGTCCACTCCGGTCCTCTCGTACTAGGAGCAGCCCCCTTCAAATTTCCAACGCCCACGGCAGATAGGGACCAAACTGTCTCACGACGTTTTAAACCCAGCTCACGTACCACTTTAAATGGCGAACAGCCATACCCTTGGGACCGGCTACAGCCCCAGGATGTGATGAGCCGACATCGAGGTGCCAAACTCCCCCGTCGATATGAACTCTTGGGAGGAATCAGCCTGTTATCCCCAGAGTACCTTTTATCCGTTGAGCGATGGCCCTTCCATACAGAACCACCGGATCACTATGTCCTACTTTCGTACCTGCTCGACTTGTCGGTCTCGCAGTTAAGCACGCTTATGCCATTGCACTATCATCACGATGTCCGACCGTAATTAGCGTACCTTCGAACTCCTCCGTTACACTTTAGGAGGAGACCGCCCCAGTCAAACTGCCTACCATGCACTGTCCCCGATCCGGATAACGGACCAAGGTTAGAACCTCAAACAAACCAGGGTGGTATTTCAAGGTTGGCTCCATAGAGACTGGCGTCCCTACTTCAAAGCCTCCCACCTATCCTACACAGATTGGTTCAAAGTCCAATGCAAAGCTACAGTAAAGGTTCATGGGGTCTTTCCGTCTAGCCGCGGGTAGATTGCATCATCACAAACATTTCAACTTCGCTGAGTCTCGGGAGGAGACAGTGTGGCCATCGTTACGCCATTCGTGCAGGTCGGAACTTACCCGACAAGGAATTTCGCTACCTTAGGACCGTTATAGTTACGGCCGCCGTTTACTGGGACTTCAATCAAGAGCTTGCACCCCATCATTTAATCTTCCAGCACCGGGCAGGCGTCACACCCTATACGTCCACTTTCGTGTTTGCAGAGTGCTGTGTTTTTATTAAACAGTCGCAGCCACCATTTTATTGCAACCTTTTCGCCCTATCACAGTAAAGTGACCAAGCTACCGAGGCGTACCTTTTCCCGAAGTTACGGTACCAATTTGCCGAGTTCCTTCTCCCGAGTTCTCTCAAGCGCCTTAGAATACTCATCTCGCCCACCTGTGTCGGTTTGCGGTACGGTCTCGTATGACTGAAGCTTAGAGGCTTTTCTTGGAACCACTTCCGATTGCTACGTGTACAAGTACACTCGTCCCGCTCCCTTGAATTACGCACCCGGATTTGCCTAAGTGCCTTCTATGAAGCAGAAACTGCCTATTCCAACAGGCAGACAACCTTCCGCGATCCGTCCCCCCATCGCATCATACGACGGTGCAGGAATATTAACCTGCTTCCCATCAGCTACGCATCTCTGCCTCGCCTTAGGGGCCGACTCACCCTGCTCCGATGAACGTTGAACAGGAAACCTTGGGCTTACGGCGTGGGGCTTTTCACCCCCATTATCGCTACTCATGTCAGCATTCGCACTTCTGATACCTCCAGCATCCTTTACAAGACACCTTCGCAGGCTTACAGAACGCTCTCCTACCATATGCTTACGCATATCCGCAGCTTCGGTGACTGGCTTAGCCCCGTTACATCTTCCGCGCAGGACGACTCGATCAGTGAGCTATTACGCTTTCTTTAAATGATGGCTGCTTCTAAGCCAACATCCTGACTGTTTTAGCCTTCCCACTTCGTTTTCCACTTAGCCAATCTTTGGGACCTTAGCTGGCGGTCTGGGTTGTTTCCCTCTTGACGCCGGACGTTAGCACCCGACGTCTGTCTCCCAAGCTCGCACTCATCGGTATTCGGAGTTTGCAATGGTTTGGTAAGTCGCGATGACCCCCTAGCCATAACAGTGCTCTACCCCCGATGGTGATACTTGAGGCACTACCTAAATAGTTTTCGGAGAGAACCAGCTATTTCCAAGTTTGTTTAGCCTTTCACCCCTACCCACAGCTCATCCCCTAATTTTTCAACATTAGTGGGTTCGGACCTCCAGTGCGTGTTACCGCACCTTCATCCTGGCCATGAGTAGATCACTTGGTTTCGGGTCTACACCCAGCGACTATCGCCCTGTTCGGACTCGATTTCTCTACGGCTTCCCTATATGGTTAACCTTGCCACTGAATGTAAGTCGCTGACCCATTATACAAAAGGTACGCAGTCACGGAACAAGTCCGCTCCTACTGTTTGTATGCACACGGTTTCAGGATCTATTTCACTCCCCTCCCGGGGTTCTTTTCGCCTTTCCCTCACGGTACTGGTTCACTATCGGTCGATTACGAGTATTTAGCCTTGGAGGATGGTCCCCCCATATTCAGACAGGATTTCTCGTGTCCCGCCCTACTTGTCGCACGCTTAGTACCACCGGTCTGATTTCATGTACGGGGCTATCACCCGCTGTGGCTGCCATTTCCAGAGCATTCCATTATCAGTCCGACTATCACGTGCAGGCTCTTCCCATTTCGCTCGCCACTACTTTGGGAATCTCGGTTGATTTCTTTTCCTGCAGCTACTTAGATGTTTCAGTTCGCCGCGTTCGCTTCGCAACCCTATGTATTCAGGTTGCGATGACCTAAAAGGCCGGGTTTCCCCATTCGGAAATCTGCGGATCAAAGCTTGTTTGCTAGCTCCCCGCAGCTTATCGCAAGCTACTACGTCCTTCATCGCCTGTAATCGCCAAGGCATCCACCATGTGCACTTATTCACTTGTCCCTATAACCTTGACGGCTATAAGTCTAAGCATTTACTACTTTGTGATGATGAGTTTTACTACCCAAGCATGTATCTGTCGATACACACTTAATAAAACTTTACTTCTTCCAGATTGTTAAAGAACGATACTACTTTTACCTAAACCCGAGCGCTTGGCTGGCTTACGTAAAAGCAGGTATTGGTGGAGGATGACGGGATCGAACCGACGACCCCCTGCTTGCAAAGCAGGTGCTCTCCCAGCTGAGCTAATCCCCCAATATGGTGCAACTGGTAGGGCTGGTTGGACTCGAACCAACGACCCCCGCGTTATCAACACGGTGCTCTAACCAGCTGAGCTACAGCCCCAATATTTGCTGTTCTTTTATGGTCTACAGTCGATAAGTGTGAGCGCTTGAAATGTTCCGAAGAACCTGCAAACTCTAGAAAGGAGGTGATCCAGCCGCACCTTCCGATACGGCTACCTTGTTACGACTTCACCCCAGTCACGAATCCTACCGTGGTAAGCGCCCTCCTTGCGGTTAAGCTACCTACTTCTGGTAAAACCCGCTCCCATGGTGTGACGGGCGGTGTGTACAAGACCCGGGAACGTATTCACCGCGACATGCTGATCCGCGATTACTAGCGATTCCAACTTCATGCAGTCGAGTTGCAGACTACAATCCGGACTACGATACACTTTCTGCGATTAGCTCCCCCTCGCGGGTTGGCGGCGCTCTGTATGTACCATTGTATGACGTGTGAAGCCCTACCCATAAGGGCCATGAGGACTTGACGTCATCCCCACCTTCCTCCGGTTTGTCACCGGCAGTCTCATTAGAGTGCTCTTTCGTAGCAACTAATGACAAGGGTTGCGCTCGTTGCGGGACTTAACCCAACATCTCACGACACGAGCTGACGACAGCCATGCAGCACCTGTGTACTGGTTCTCTTTCGAGCACTCCCCAATCTCTCAGGGATTCCAGCCATGTCAAGGGTAGGTAAGGTTTTTCGCGTTGCATCGAATTAATCCACATCATCCACCGCTTGTGCGGGTCCCCGTCAATTCCTTTGAGTTTTAATCTTGCGACCGTACTCCCCAGGCGGTCTACTTCACGCGTTAGCTGCGTTACCAAGTCAATTAAGACCCGACAACTAGTAGACATCGTTTAGGGCGTGGACTACCAGGGTATCTAATCCTGTTTGCTCCCCACGCTTTCGTGCATGAGCGTCAGTTTTGACCCAGGGGGCTGCCTTCGCCATCGGTGTTCCTCCACATATCTACGCATTTCACTGCTACACGTGGAATTCTACCCCCTCTGCCAAACTCTAGCCTTGCAGTCTCCATTGCCATTCCCAGGTTGAGCCCGGGGATTTCACAACAGACTTACAAAACCGCCTGCGCACGCTTTACGCCCAGTAATTCCGATTAACGCTTGCACCCTACGTATTACCGCGGCTGCTGGCACGTAGTTAGCCGGTGCTTATTCTTCAGGTACCGTCATGAGCCACGGGTATTATCCGTAACCTTTTCTTCCCTGACAAAAGAGCTTTACAACCCGAAGGCCTTCTTCACTCACGCGGCATTGCTGGATCAGGCTTGCGCCCATTGTCCAAAATTCCCCACTGCTGCCTCCCGTAGGAGTCTGGACCGTGTCTCAGTTCCAGTGTGGCTGGTCGTCCTCTCAGACCAGCTACTGATCGATGCCTTGGTAGGCTTTTACCCTACCAACTAGCTAATCAGATATCGGCCGCTCCAGGAGCATGAGGTTCTTGCGAATCCCCCACTTTCATCCTTGGATCGTATGCGGTATTAGCGTAACTTTCGCTACGTTATCCCCCACTCTTGGGTACGTTCCGATATATTACTCACCCGTTCGCCACTCGCCACCAGGTTGCCCCGTGCTGCCGTTCGACTTGCATGTGTAAGGCATGCCGCCAGCGTTCAATCTGAGCCAGGATCAAACTCTTTAGTTTAATCTCTGTTTAGTGACCACTGCTGATCACTGGTTCGCTCTTACTCAAAATACTGACAGTATTTCTACTGAATATTTATTGCTTGAGCATTTAATGCTTTTTGTTGCAGCATCAAACGCCCACATTTATCGACTGTAAATTTTTAAAGATCTTCTTCGTAGCTGCGAATCGTTGTGTCCTGCAGCGAAGAGATGAGATTATGCTGTACGGCATTGATTCCGTCAACCCTCTTTTTTCAACTGCTACAATCGCTATCTCAAAAAACCACGGCAAAATGCTATGACTAATAAGACAATCGGCCGCAGCGGCTTCAGTTCCAGCTTCGGCGTATTGGCCGCAACACTAGGCTCCGCCGTGGGTCTGGGTAATATCTGGAAGTTCCCTTCGCTTACCGGCGCCAATGGCGGCGCCGGCTTTTTGCTGATTTATCTGCTGGCCACTTTATTGATCGGCCTGCCAGTAATGATCGCCGAGATCACCATGGGGCGCGCAGCCAAGGCCAACCCCATCACTACGCTGCAAACTCTGGCGCCGAAAAAGAGCCTGCCGTGGTGGCTGGTTGGTGCGGCAGGCATGCTGGCCGCCTTCCTGATCCTGTCCTTTTATTCGGAAGTGGTGGCTTGGGTGTTCGCCTATGTGTTCAAAGCCATCGACGGCAGCATCCTCAGCAGCGACCGCCATGTGACCGAAAGCGCTTTCGGCGCGCTGATCGCCGATCCGCTGCAATCGCTGCTGTGGCAGTGGGGCGTGCTGGTCTTCATCGGCGGCATCTTGCTGATGGGTGTGACCAAGGGCATTGAAGGCATCACCAAGAAGTTGATGCCGGTATTGTTTCTGCTGTTGCTGCTGCTGTGCGCGGTCAGCCTGACTTTGCCCAAGGTGGCGGAAGGGCTGGCCTTCCTGTTCCAGCCGGACTTCAGCAAGATTACTGCGGGCGTGATCCTGACCGCCATGGGCCTGGCCTTCTTCAAGCTCTCGCTGGGCATGGGCACCATGATGACTTACGGCTCCTACTTCCGCGACGACCAGAATATCCCCGCCACCACCATGCGCGTGATGCTGGCGGATCTGTTTGTCTCCATGTTGGCCGGCATCGCCATCTTCCCGGCGGTGTTCACTTTCGGCTTTGAGCCGTCGGCCGGCCCCTCGCTGGTGTTCATCACCATTCCGGCCGTGTTCTCGCAAATCCCAGGCGGCCATCTGCTGATGATCGCGTTCTTCGTGCTCGCTTCCGTCGCCGCCACCGGCGCCATGCTGTCGATGATGGAAGTGCCGGTGGTGATCCTGCATGAGCGCATGGGCATGAGCCGCGCCAAGGCGACGCTGCTCACCATCGCGCTGTTGATGGTGCTTGGCTCGACCTGTGCGCTGACCAACAGCACGCTGGCCGGCTTCAAGCTGTTCGGCATGAATATGTTCGACCTGTTCGACTTCGCCTCCTCCAATGTGCTGTTGCCCTTGGGTGGCATTCTGCTAGCGTTGTTTGTGGGCTGGGTGTGGGGGCGTGACAACTTCCAGCGCGCGCTGTCCAACCAGGGGACGCTGGCCAACGCCACAGTGACGGGCGCGGTGTTTTTCCTGCTGCGCTATGTGTCGCCGTTGCTGATCCTGGTGGTGATGTTGAAAGGCCTCGGCTTGTTCTGACCCCTGTTATATACTGCCCTGATAACAAAAAATCTCAGGGTGGGAGATGAACCAGAGCGAGATGCCAGTCATTCCGATGCCGACGATCCTGATCGTCGACGATTCGCCGTCCTATCTGTCCGCGCTGCTGGATCGGCTGGAGCGGCACGGTTTTCTGATCGTGCTGGCGCAAACCGCCGCCGAGGGCCTGATGCGCGCGGCCTTCGCCGAGCCAGACCTGATCCTGCTCGATGTTGTGATGCCCGACATCGACGGCTTCGAAGCTTGCCGCCGCCTCAAGGCCGGCAAGAACACCAAGGATATTCCGGTCATCTTCATGACCGGCCTGACCGATCCCAAGCAGAAAGTCACCGGCTTCGACGCCGGCGGCGTCGACTACATCACCAAGCCGTTCCAGATCGAGGAAGTGCTGGCCCGTATCAACACCCA
This sequence comes from Duganella sp. BuS-21, assembly GCA_041874725.1. Taxonomy (GTDB): domain Bacteria; phylum Pseudomonadota; class Gammaproteobacteria; order Burkholderiales; family Burkholderiaceae_D; genus Rugamonas. Next base: position 6,446,129 of record CP097466.1, read on the forward strand.
CCTGTCGCTACGCCGCGCCCACCGTGAACTACAGGACGTGATCGCCACGCTGGCCAAGGCGCGCGAAGAGCTGGTGCGCAATGAAAAGCTGGCTGGACTGGGCGCGCTGGTGGCCGGCATCGCGCATGAACTGAATACGCCGATCGGCAATAGCCTGATGGCGGCCACCACCTTCGAGATGCAGACCGACGATATCGGCGCCCACATGGCCAGCGATGGCGGCGTCACGCGCAAGGAGTTCGAACACTACATCGAGAACGCGCGGCTGTCGGTGGATATCCTCAGCCGCAACCTGCACCGCGCGGCCGACATCGTCACCAACTTTAAGCAAGTGGCAGTGGACCAGACCAGCTCGCAGCGGCGCAGCTTCCTGCTGGCGGAGGTCATCGCCGGCAACCTGCTGACGCTGCAGCCGACCATCAAGCGCACGCCTTTCGTCATCACCCAGCAGGTGCCGCCGGACTTGATGATGGAAAGCTACCCCGGCCCGCTGGGCCAGGTGGTGACCAACCTGATCAACAACGCCATCCTGCACGGCTACGAGGGCCGCAACGAAGGCCTGATCGCGGTGAGCGCGCAGCTATCGGCGCAAGGCTGGGTGACGCTGAGCGTGGAAGACCACGGCGCCGGCATCGCGGGCGCGGACTTGCCGCGCATCTTCGATCCTTTCTTCACCACCAAGATGGGGGTGGGCGGTTCCGGCCTCGGCCTGAACATCGTGCACAACATCGTCACTGAAATTCTCGGCGGCCGCATCGACGTCCGCAGCGAAGTGGGCGGCGGCACCCGCTTCACGCTGACCGTGCCGATGTCGGCGCCGCTTAGATAAACCGCTCAGCCTAGCCCTATTCCTGGCCCCACACCGCCACCACGCCCTCGCTCACGCCGGTCCGGCGGTTGCCCAGATGCTGAACGATGAAGTAAGCCAGGCTGCCGTCCTTGCGCTTGTAGTGGTAAGCGGCAAACGTCAGGACTTTGCCGGTGCTCAGGTCGGGCAGCACCTGGCCGTTGAGCACGCTGGTCACGGCGGCGGCGTTAAACGTCATCACGCCCGCGCCCACCGGGAACACACCGCTGCCGTCGGCCTCGAATTTGAACGACGCCAGGTGGCTGCCGCCGACCTCGCAATTCTCGCGGTACACCGTGAACGTCTGGCCAGCCAGCTCTTCCGCGCTGGTCAGACGCCAGGCGTTGCGCGCGACCAGCACATCGGTCGACTTGGTCACGGTGCCGGCGGCCGTTTGCACCGGCTGGCACAACATGGTCATGGAAGGCAGGCCGTTGCCCGACACCAGATGCGCGCTGGCAGTCACCGGCGCGGCATAGGCATAGCCGGCCACATCGTCCCGCGTCCAGGCTATCGTCTGCGGCTCGGCGCCATACGTCAGGCTGCCGCTGGCGGACAGATAGGTAGGGAAGTCGCCCAGGCGGTAGCGGTAACCGGCCGCATACAGCGGCTCATTGTTCACGTCCTGCAGATAGTGATAGCCGACATAGCGCCGCACCACCAACTGGCCGCTACTGCTTTCCAGCGTGGAGATGAACGCCACGATGTCAGCGCGGAAGGCGGCCAGGTCGGTGTTGGCATCGATGCGGCTGAACAGATCGCGGGCGCCGTCGTTGAAGCCGCCGGTGCCATAGGCCTGGGTTCTGATGTCGCTGTCGAGCAGCGAGGTGAACAGCACCGCCGCCTGCGCTTTCCTTGCCAGGATTTCGGTATCGCTGCCCTGCGCCGAACTCAGGATGCTCAACACGGCCTGCGCGCGGGTGATCTGGCCGCGATCGATCAGGCCGGCCCAGTAATCGCGGCCGCCCTGTTCGGAATAACGGTTGAAGGCATTCTGATACACGGCATTGATGAAAGAAGCGTTGTTGCTGACGTAAAGATCCTGCGCTTCAACGCTGTTGACGTAGGTGTCGAGGATGGTCGTGACGTCGGGGTTGAAGCCGTAGCCGGCCACCCACTCGGGGAAGGTCAGCGGCAAATACTTTTCGCTGAAGATGGCGGTCCAATATGCCAGGCCGGCAGCATCGGCTGGCCGACCGAAGAATCCCATGTAGAGATTTTGCGTCAACGCGATATAGTCGGCAGCCGGGCGCGGCGCCACCGGGACGGGATCGGCATTGCGCCCACCGAGTGGTTTGCGCGCTTCAGGTGCGGCGCCGGCGCCGGTATCGCTGCCGCCACAGGCGGCCAGCAATATGGCCAGGGATGCGATAGGAAGCCAGGTCTTCATTGATGCCCTCCATTAAAAGGAAGCCAATGATACCTTTTTTACAACTATATGGGCGAAAAAAAACCCGCACAGAACGCTGAGCGGGTTTTTTAGTATAACTAGCTTGACGATAACCTACTTTCACACTGGTTGCAGCACTATCATCGGCGTAGAGTCGTTTCACGGTCCTGTTCGGGATGGGAAGGGGTGGGACCGACTTACTATGGTCATCAAGCTTTGACTTGTACAGGTGTCGCGTTTTTTTTCGCGCCACCAAGAATCTGGAAGAAAGTATTATAAACGATTTATATCGTTTATGCAGTAATTGTTTTTGGTAATGAAGATATTATCAACGAACGCCCAACGCACTTCTTATTCGATATAACCTGCTAAGGTTATAGGGACAAGCCTTACGGGCAATTAGTACTGGTTAGCTTAATGCATTACTGCACTTCCACACCCAGCCTATCAACGTCCTGGTCTCGAACGACCCTTCAAAGAGCTCAAGGCTCTGGGAAATCTCATCTCAAGGCAAGTTTCCCGCTTAGATGCTTTCAGCGGTTATCTCTTCCGAACTTAGCTACCCGGCAATGCCACTGGCGTGACAACCGGTACACCAGAGGTTCGTCCACTCCGGTCCTCTCGTACTAGGAGCAGCCCCCTTCAAATTTCCAACGCCCACGGCAGATAGGGACCAAACTGTCTCACGACGTTTTAAACCCAGCTCACGTACCACTTTAAATGGCGAACAGCCATACCCTTGGGACCGGCTACAGCCCCAGGATGTGATGAGCCGACATCGAGGTGCCAAACTCCCCCGTCGATATGAACTCTTGGGAGGAATCAGCCTGTTATCCCCAGAGTACCTTTTATCCGTTGAGCGATGGCCCTTCCATACAGAACCACCGGATCACTATGTCCTACTTTCGTACCTGCTCGACTTGTCGGTCTCGCAGTTAAGCACGCTTATGCCATTGCACTATCATCACGATGTCCGACCGTAATTAGCGTACCTTCGAACTCCTCCGTTACACTTTAGGAGGAGACCGCCCCAGTCAAACTGCCTACCATGCACTGTCCCCGATCCGGATAACGGACCAAGGTTAGAACCTCAAACAAACCAGGGTGGTATTTCAAGGTTGGCTCCATAGAGACTGGCGTCCCTACTTCAAAGCCTCCCACCTATCCTACACAGATTGGTTCAAAGTCCAATGCAAAGCTACAGTAAAGGTTCATGGGGTCTTTCCGTCTAGCCGCGGGTAGATTGCATCATCACAAACATTTCAACTTCGCTGAGTCTCGGGAGGAGACAGTGTGGCCATCGTTACGCCATTCGTGCAGGTCGGAACTTACCCGACAAGGAATTTCGCTACCTTAGGACCGTTATAGTTACGGCCGCCGTTTACTGGGACTTCAATCAAGAGCTTGCACCCCATCATTTAATCTTCCAGCACCGGGCAGGCGTCACACCCTATACGTCCACTTTCGTGTTTGCAGAGTGCTGTGTTTTTATTAAACAGTCGCAGCCACCATTTTATTGCAACCTTTTCGCCCTATCACAGTAAAGTGACCAAGCTACCGAGGCGTACCTTTTCCCGAAGTTACGGTACCAATTTGCCGAGTTCCTTCTCCCGAGTTCTCTCAAGCGCCTTAGAATACTCATCTCGCCCACCTGTGTCGGTTTGCGGTACGGTCTCGTATGACTGAAGCTTAGAGGCTTTTCTTGGAACCACTTCCGATTGCTACGTGTACAAGTACACTCGTCCCGCTCCCTTGAATTACGCACCCGGATTTGCCTAAGTGCCTTCTATGAAGCAGAAACTGCCTATTCCAACAGGCAGACAACCTTCCGCGATCCGTCCCCCCATCGCATCATACGACGGTGCAGGAATATTAACCTGCTTCCCATCAGCTACGCATCTCTGCCTCGCCTTAGGGGCCGACTCACCCTGCTCCGATGAACGTTGAACAGGAAACCTTGGGCTTACGGCGTGGGGGCTTTTCACCCCCATTATCGCTACTCATGTCAGCATTCGCACTTCTGATACCTCCAGCATCCTTTACAAGACACCTTCGCAGGCTTACAGAACGCTCTCCTACCATATGCTTACGCATATCCGCAGCTTCGGTGACTGGCTTAGCCCCGTTACATCTTCCGCGCAGGACGACTCGATCAGTGAGCTATTACGCTTTCTTTAAATGATGGCTGCTTCTAAGCCAACATCCTGACTGTTTTAGCCTTCCCACTTCGTTTTCCACTTAGCCAATCTTTGGGACCTTAGCTGGCGGTCTGGGTTGTTTCCCTCTTGACGCCGGACGTTAGCACCCGACGTCTGTCTCCCAAGCTCGCACTCATCGGTATTCGGAGTTTGCAATGGTTTGGTAAGTCGCGATGACCCCCTAGCCATAACAGTGCTCTACCCCCGATGGTGATACTTGAGGCACTACCTAAATAGTTTTCGGAGAGAACCAGCTATTTCCAAGTTTGTTTAGCCTTTCACCCCTACCCACAGCTCATCCCCTAATTTTTCAACATTAGTGGGTTCGGACCTCCAGTGCGTGTTACCGCACCTTCATCCTGGCCATGAGTAGATCACTTGGTTTCGGGTCTACACCCAGCGACTATCGCCCTGTTCGGACTCGATTTCTCTACGGCTTCCCTATATGGTTAACCTTGCCACTGAATGTAAGTCGCTGACCCATTATACAAAAGGTACGCAGTCACGGAACAAGTCCGCTCCTACTGTTTGTATGCACACGGTTTCAGGATCTATTTCACTCCCCTCCCGGGGTTCTTTTCGCCTTTCCCTCACGGTACTGGTTCACTATCGGTCGATTACGAGTATTTAGCCTTGGAGGATGGTCCCCCCATATTCAGACAGGATTTCTCGTGTCCCGCCCTACTTGTCGCACGCTTAGTACCACCGGTCTGATTTCATGTACGGGGCTATCACCCGCTATGGCTGCCATTTCCAGAGCATTCCATTATCAGTCCGACTATCACGTGCAGGCTCTTCCCATTTCGCTCGCCACTACTTTGGGAATCTCGGTTGATTTCTTTTCCTGCAGCTACTTAGATGTTTCAGTTCGCCGCGTTCGCTTCGCATACCTATGTATTCAGTATGCGATGACCTAAAAGGCCGGGTTTCCCCATTCGGAAATCTGCGGATCAAAGCTTGTTTGCTAGCTCCCCGCAGCTTATCGCAAGCTACTACGTCCTTCATCGCCTGTAATCGCCAAGGCATCCACCATGTGCACTTATTCACTTGTCCCTATAACGTTAGCTCCTGCGACTAACAGGAAGCGTTTATAGGAATAAGAAGTATTACATTGAATGTTTGTTGATACATACAATCATTACCCACCCACACAGTTCCCCGTGTGGGTCATAACAATTACTTTACTTCTTCCAGATTGTTAAAGAACGAGAACTGCTCTTACCTAAAGCGCAGAGCCTTACGTAAAAGCGGTGGTGGAGGATGACGGGATCGAACCGACGACCCCCTGCTTGCAAAGCAGGTGCTCTCCCAGCTGAGCTAATCCCCCATTGGGTATTTCTAAATACCGGCAACTGGTAGGGCTGGTTGGACTAGCGTCCACCTTACCTCCTCAGTCTGCAACTGGTAGGGCTGGTTGGACTCGAACCAACGACCCCCGCGTTATCAACACGGTGCTCTAACCAGCTGAGCTACAGCCCCAATATTTGCTGTTCTTTTATTGTCTACAGTCGATAAGTGTGAGCGCTTGAAATGTTCCGAAGAACCTGCAAACTCTAGAAAGGAGGTGATCCAGCCGCACCTTCCGATACGGCTACCTTGTTACGACTTCACCCCAGTCACGAATCCTACCGTGGTAAGCGCCCTCCTTGCGGTTAAACTACCTACTTCTGGTAAAACCCGCTCCCATGGTGTGACGGGCGGTGTGTACAAGACCCGGGAACGTATTCACCGCGACATGCTGATCCGCGATTACTAGCGATTCCAACTTCATGCAGTCGAGTTGCAGACTACAATCCGGACTACGATACACTTTCTGCGATTAGCTCCCCCTCGCGGGTTGGCGGCGCTCTGTATGTACCATTGTATGACGTGTGAAGCCCTACCCATAAGGGCCATGAGGACTTGACGTCATCCCCACCTTCCTCCGGTTTGTCACCGGCAGTCTCATTAGAGTGCTCTTTCGTAGCAACTAATGACAAGGGTTGCGCTCGTTGCGGGACTTAACCCAACATCTCACGACACGAGCTGACGACAGCCATGCAGCACCTGTGTACTGGTTCTCTTTCGAGCACTCCCCAATCTCTCAGGGATTCCAGCCATGTCAAGGGTAGGTAAGGTTTTTCGCGTTGCATCGAATTAATCCACATCATCCACCGCTTGTGCGGGTCCCCGTCAATTCCTTTGAGTTTTAATCTTGCGACCGTACTCCCCAGGCGGTCTACTTCACGCGTTAGCTGCGTTACCAAGTCAATTAAGACCCGACAACTAGTAGACATCGTTTAGGGCGTGGACTACCAGGGTATCTAATCCTGTTTGCTCCCCACGCTTTCGTGCATGAGCGTCAGTTTTGACCCAGGGGGCTGCCTTCGCCATCGGTGTTCCTCCACATATCTACGCATTTCACTGCTACACGTGGAATTCTACCCCCTCTGCCAAACTCTAGCCTTGCAGTCTCCATTGCCATTCCCAGGTTGAGCCCGGGGATTTCACAACAGACTTACAAAACCGCCTGCGCACGCTTTACGCCCAGTAATTCCGATTAACGCTTGCACCCTACGTATTACCGCGGCTGCTGGCACGTAGTTAGCCGGTGCTTATTCTTCAGGTACCGTCATGAGCCACGGGTATTATCCGTAACCTTTTCTTCCCTGACAAAAGAGCTTTACAACCCGAAGGCCTTCTTCACTCACGCGGCATTGCTGGATCAGGCTTGCGCCCATTGTCCAAAATTCCCCACTGCTGCCTCCCGTAGGAGTCTGGACCGTGTCTCAGTTCCAGTGTGGCTGGTCGTCCTCTCAGACCAGCTACTGATCGATGCCTTGGTAGGCTTTTACCCTACCAACTAGCTAATCAGATATCGGCCGCTCCAGGAGCATGAGGTTCTTGCGAATCCCCCACTTTCATCCTTGGATCGTATGCGGTATTAGCGTAACTTTCGCTACGTTATCCCCCACTCTTGGGTACGTTCCGATATATTACTCACCCGTTCGCCACTCGCCACCAGGTTGCCCCGTGCTGCCGTTCGACTTGCATGTGTAAGGCATGCCGCCAGCGTTCAATCTGAGCCAGGATCAAACTCTTTAGTTTAATCTCTGTTTAGTGACCACTGCTGGCCACTGGTTCGCTCTTACTCAAAATACTGACAGTATTTCTACTGAATATTTATTGCTTGAGCATTTAATGCTTTTTGTTGCAGCATCAAACGCCCACATTTATCGACTGTAAATTTTTAAAGATCATTCTGTGTTGCAGCTGAAGAAGCGTTTTGTTCTTCAGCGAAGAGGCAAGAGTATGAAGCGTTTCGCACATCTCGTCAACCCCTACTTTTTCTCGCTAACTTCACATTGTCATGTGTTGTCTTGCGAGGGACAGAATCATAACAAGGGCCGCCGCGTCTGGCAAGGGTAAAATACACGGATGTCTATCTTACTTACCACGCTTAACGCGCGCTACACCCACGCTTCGCTGGGATTGCGCTATTTGCTCGCCAATATGGGCGAGTTGCAGGAGCAAACGCGCCTGCAGGAATTCGTCATCGGCGCCAAGGCGACCGAGATCGTTGAACGCATCCTGTCGTATGCACCGAAGATCGTCGGCTTCGGCATCTATATATGGAACGTCGACGAGACCACCAAGGTCGTGGCCATGCTCAAGCGCGTGGCACCGCAGGTGGTGGTGGTGCTGGGCGGCCCCGAAGTCTCGCATGAGACCAACGAGCAGGAGATCGTCAAACTGGCCGACTATGTGATTACCGGCTGGGGCGACGTGACCTTCCCCAAGCTGTGCGGCGAAATCCTGAATGGCCCCAAGCCGCTGATGAAGCTGCACGCCGGCGTGCAGCCGCCCATGGCGGAGATCAAGCTGCCCTACTCTCTATATAGTGACGACGATATCAAGAACCGCACCCTGTACGTGGAGGCCTCGCGCGGCTGCCCGTTCAAGTGCGAGTTCTGCCTGTCGGCGCTGGACAAGACGGCCTGGCCGTTTGCGCTCGATAGCTTCCTGGGCGAGATGGAGTCGCTGCACCAGCGCGGCGCGCGTCTGTTCAAGTTTGTCGACCGTACCTTCAACCTGAATATCAAGACCAGCTTGAAGATTATGCAGTTCTTCCTCGATAAGCTGGAGGCCAACCCGGACGATCCGGTGTATGCCCACTTCGAGCTGGTGCCCGACCATCTGCCCGATGCGTTGAAAGAAGGTATCGCCAAGTTCCCGCCCGGTGCGCTGCAATTCGAGATCGGCATCCAGAGCTTCAATCCGGCGGTGCAGACGCTGGTCAGCCGCAAGCAGGACAACCAGAAAGCGGCCGACAATATCCGCTGGCTGACCAAGCAGTCGCACGCCCACATGCACGTGGATTTGATCGCCGGCCTGCCCGGCGAGACGGTGGAGAGTTTTGCCGAAGGCTTCAACAAGCTGTGGGCGCTGGAGCCGCACGAGATCCAGTTCGGGATTTTGAAGCGCCTGCGCGGCACGCCGATCATCCGGCACACGCAGGAATTCGGCATGGTGTACGACCCGTATGCGCCGTACACCATCCTGGCCAACAAGGACATCGACTTCACCACCATGCAGCGACTGGTGCGGTTTGCGCGCTACTGGGATTTGGTGGCAAACTCTGGACGCTTCGGCCATACGCTGCCGGTGCTGCTGGGCGACGCGCCGTTCCAGCGGTTTATGGCGTTTTCGGATTGGCTGTATGCGAATACCGATGCCACGCACCGCATTGCGCTGGAGCGGCTGGTGGCGATGGTGGCGCGCTATTTGCAGGCGCAGGGCATGGACAAGGCGGATGCCGAGGCGCTGCTGGCTAGCGATTATGCGGGGGCGAAACCCAAACCCGTCGAGACCCCGGCACCCAAGCGGCAGGCCCGGAGGCTGGCTGCCTGAGGCTTCCAACCCGCAAACCGGAGACAGGGGTCTGTCCCCGTACGGGGACAGACCCCGCTTTGCTTTGGGTCTTACTTATGAGCGAGGGCGCACCCCGGCGCCAAGCTTTGGTAGCCTCCGGGGCCAAACTCCCTTAAACTTGCGCTATGCCTACTGCCCAAGAGCCTACCCTCACCCTCAATGCCGGCGCCGTCGCCGCTACCGGCACCTGGCAAGTGCACGCTCTGGCGCAGGGCAAGGCGATGTCCACCATCTCCACTTTCCTGAAATCTCTGAAGGGCGACCTGAAATGGGACCTGTCGGCCATCGACAGCATGGACCACATCGGCGCCCAGTTGTTCTGGAATGCCTGGGGCAAGACCCGCCCCGCCAGCCTGCAGCTGGCGCCGGGCATGGAAGAATTTTTCAAGCGCCTTGAAACCACCGGTACGTTGGAACTCCCGCGCCATCGCCAGAACCGCCTGACGCTGGTGATGAAGCTGGGCTTCGCCATGTTGCTGTTCTTCGAACACCTGACCGGCCTGCTGCGCCTGATCGGCCAGGTGGTGCTGGACTGCTGGCGGTTCCTGCGCCATCCGCTGCAAGGGCCGTGGAAGGAAATCTCCGCCAATATCTATCACGCCGGCTTCCAGGCGCTGGGCATCACGGCGCTGGTGGGCTTCCTGATCGGCGTGGTGTTTTCCTTCCTGTCGGCCCAGCAGCTGCGCAACTTCGGCGGCGATATCTATCTGGTCAACCTGCTCGGCATGAGCATCATCCGCGAACTGGGCCCGCTGCTGGCGGCGATCCTGGTGGCCGGCCGCTCCGGTTCCTCCATCACCGCGCAACTGGGCGTGATGCGCGTGACCGAGGAGCTGGACGCCATGCTGGTGATGGGCATCTCGCACGGCTTCCGCCTGATCATGCCCAAGGTGCTGGCACTGGCGATCGCCATGCCGCTGCTGGTGATCTGGACCGACACCATCGCGCTGCTGGGCGGCATGCTGTCGGCGAAACTGGAACTGAACCTGTCGCCGCAATACTTCCTGCTCAAGCTCCCCGAAGCCGTACCGCTGGCGAACTACATGATCGGCATCGGCAAGGGCGTGGTGTTCGGCATGCTGATCGCACTGGTGTCTTGCCACTTCGGCCTGCGCATCAAGCCGAATACCGAGAGCCTGGGTCGCGGCACCACCACCTCGGTGGTGACGGCAATTACGGCGGTGATCCTGGCCGATGCGGTGTTCGCGATTGTGTTCAGCGGCGTGGGGTTCACCCGATGAGCGAACAGGAAAACACCTGCGGCCCCGGCACCGGCGAACTGACGCTCGACGGCAGCGTACCGGTGGTCGAGATCACCGGCCTGTGGACCAAGTATGGTCGCACCGTGGTGCATCAGGATTTGAACCTGGAGATCCAGCAGGGCGAAATCATGTCCATCGTCGGCGGCTCCGGCACCGGCAAGACCACGCTGGTGCGGCAGATGCTGGGCCTCGAACGGCCGGCGCGCGGCTGCGTGCGCGTGTTCGGCGAAGACATCAGCGAGATCGATTCCGACCAGCTGCAGCAGTTGCGCAATCACTGGGGCATGTTGTTCCAGCAGGGCGCGCTGTATTCGGCGCTGACGGTGTTCGAGAACATCGCCCAGCCGATGCGCGAACTGCAGGTGCTGCCGGATGACCTGGTGCGCGACGCCGTGCTGCTGAAGATGAACATGGTGGGCCTGGGCCCCGAGCACGCCAACAAGATGCCGTCCGACCTGTCGGGCGGCATGGTCAAGCGCGTGGCCCTGGCGCGCGCCCTGGCGCTGGAGCCCAAGCTGCTGTTCCTGGACGAACCGACCGCCGGCCTCGATCCCGATCTGTCGGAAGCCTTTGTGGCGCTGATCAAATCGCTGCACCGCGAGCTGGGACTGACGGTGGTCATGGTGACCCATGATCTGGATACGCTGTTCGCGCTGTCCACCCGCATCGCGGTGCTGGCGGAAAAACACGTAATCGCGCTTGGCCCGCTGCGCGACGTGCTGAAAGTCGACCACCCGTTCATCAAGGAATTCTTCCTCGGTGACCGTGGCCGCCGCGCCCTTGAGGCGCTGGAAGAAAAAACATCAACGGAGCCCTGATGGAAAACCGATCCCATGCCCTGACTACCGGCTTCTTCACGATCACGCTGCTGATAGCGGCGATCCTGTACGGCCTTTGGTTCAACCGCGACCGTGTCGAGCGCGTGCCCTACATGATCGCCACCGCGCAATCGGTGCCGGGCCTGAACCCGCAGGCGCCGATCCGCTACCGTGGCCTGGAGGTGGGCCGCGTCGATGCGATCGACTTCGACCCGAAGGTGGCGGGCCAGATCATCGTCACCCTGAGCATCGACACCGATGCGCCGATCACCACCACCACCTTCGCCGGCCTGGGTTACCAGGGCGTGACCGGCATCGCCTTCATCGCGCTCGACGACGACGCGGTCGGCCCGCCGCGCCTGCCTTCGAGCGCCGAACATCCGGCGCGCATTCCGCTGCGTCCCGGCCTGTTCGACCAGCTGGAAAAGCGCGGCAAGGAGATCCTGACGCAAACCGAGGAAGTCACGCGCCGCCTGAATACCCTGCTCAATCCGGAAAACCAGAAAGTGATCCTGGGCGCGTTTGCCGACGTCAGCGAGACCGCGCAGAAGTACCGCGAGCTGCCGGAAAAACTGCAGCCGACCATCGACAAGCTGCCGGCGCTGGCCGACCAGACCCAGAAAACCCTGAACTCCGTGACCGCGCTGGCCACCGACGTCAACAAGCTGACCACCGGCCTGCAGGCCAAGGGCGGCCCGATCGACCGCATCACCACCACCGTCGAGCACATCGGCGGCTCGGTGGACGCAGTGGCCGGCGGCCTGGAACTTGACACGCTGCCGCAGGTGAATTCGCTGTCGGACGAAACCCGCGCTTCCATGCGCGCGCTGCGCAAAACCATGAACAAGATTAACGACCGCCCGCAAAGCCTGATCTTCGGCGCCCCCGGCGCGCCGCCCGGCCCGGGTGAAGAAGGCTTCACCGCCCAGTCCAAATAAGGGATAACGAGATGATCATGACCACCGTACGCAACACCATCACGATCGCCGCCATGGCCGTTATGCTTGGCGCCTGCGCCAGCAAGGGCCAGCCGACCGCGCAGTACGACTTCGGCCCGCTGCCGGCGCCCGCTGTCGGCACCAACGCCGGCGCGGCGGTCGGCGCCATCATCGTGGCCGACATCACCGGCCCGGCCGCGCTGGAGACGGAGCGCATGCATTACCGGCTGCTGTATGCCGACGCTCGCCAGTCGCGCCCTTACGCCTACAACCAGTGGGTCAGTACGCCGGCACAGCTGCTCACCCAGCGCATGAAGGCGCGCCTGTCGCAAGCCGGCGTGAAGGTGCTGTCGACCACCGACGCCGCCGCCAGCGCCACCGTGCTGCGCATGGAGGTGGAGGACTTCGCCCAGAACTTCGACAGCGCCACCGGCAGCCAGGGCGTGGTGCGCCTGCGCGCCTCGGTGTTCCGTAATCATCGGCTGGTGGATCAACAGTCCTTCAGCGCCAGCAGCGCCGCGCCGAGCGCCGATGCCGCCGGCGGCGCGCGCGCCCTGGCCGAAGCCAGCGATACCGTCGCCGCCGACCTGATCACCTGGCTGGCGGCCCTGCCGCCGTCGACATGACGGCAACCACGCCGACGCCGCCATCGGCGCCCGCGCCCGCGCCAGACAAGCCCGTCCTGGCGCCGGTCAGCAAGACCTCGCCGCTCACGCGCGCGGCGCTGCTGGCCTACCTGCTGCTGATCATCTACGCCAGCTGGTTCCCGTTCTCGGGCTGGCACAACCAGGGCCTGTCGCCGCTGATCTTCCTTGAGTCGACCAGCATGCCGCGTTACTGGACCAAGTTCGACGCCATCATCAACGTCATCGGCTACATCCCGCTGGGTATCCTGACCGCCTATGCGCTGTACCCGCGCATCAAGGGCATCTGGGCGCTGCTGCTGGCCGCCGCCGCCGGCCTGCTGGTGTCCGGCATCATGGAGGCGGTGCAGACCTACCTGCCCAGCCGCGTCTCCTCCAACCTGGACTTCTACACCAACGCCGCCGGCTGCGCGCTCGGCGGCCTGATCGGCGTGCTGACCGTGCGCCGCCTGCTCGATCAGAGCCAGCTGCAGCGCCTGCGCCGCGCCTGGTTCGCGCCGCATGCCAGCCAGGGCCTGGTGCTGCTGGCCCTGTGGCCGCTGGCGCAGATCTATCCGCAAAACTTTTTATACGGTTTAGGCCAATTGCTGCCCATCCTGTCGGACTGGCTGTCGGAGCTGCTCGACATGGAAATCGACCTCGCCAGCCTGATCCGCCCGGAGGTGGACCTCACGGTGGAACAATACTGGCTGTCCGAAACCATCATCACCGCCTGCGGCATGGTGGGCGCCGGCCTGACCCTGCTTTGCCTGATGCGCCGGCCGTCGCCGCGCGGGCTGCTGCTGTCGGCCATGATCGCTTCCTCCATCTTGGTCAAGGCGCTGGCCTCGGCACTGCTGTTCGCGCCGGAAAACGCCTTCGTCTGGGTCACGCCCGGCGCCGAGGGCGGCTTTTTGATCGGCGCCATCATGCTGGCCGGCCTGGCCTACGCCCCGCACGTGGCGCAGCGGCGGCTGGCGGTCACCACGCTGCTGCTGGGCCTGGTCATCATCAACACCACCCCGGCCAACCCGTATTTCGTGGCCACGTTGCAGACCTGGGTCCAGGGCAAATTCCTGAATTTCAACGGCGCGGCGCAGTTCCTGTCGCTGCTATGGCCGTTCTTCGCGCTGTGGTTCCTGTGGCTGCCGTCCCACAAGCTGAACGCCGCCAAGGTATCATAGCGGCTACCATTTAAACGAGGCATGGCCATGAGCGATACCCAATACTTCAAGCACCACGTGTTCTTCTGCATGAACAAGCGTGACGACGGCCGCAACAGCTGCGGCGACCACGGCGCGGAAGGCGCGCAAAAGCACGCCAAGAAACGTTGCAAGGAACTTAACCTGAACGGCGCCGGCAAGGTCCGTATCAACCAGGCCGGCTGCCTGGACCGCTGCGAAGAAGGCCCGGTGCTGGTGGTCTACCCGGAAGGTACCTGGTACACCTATGTCGACAACAGCGATATCGATGAAATTATCGACACCCACCTGGTACAGGGCAAGCTTGTCGACCGTCTGAAAATCTAATCCATGAACAAGAGCGAAAAATTCACCCTGGCCGGCGGCGCCGGCCAAATGGAAGGCGTGATCGATTATCCGGAAGCGGAACCGCGCGGCGTGGCCCTGGTGGCCCATCCGCATCCACTGTACGGCGGCACCATGGACAACAAGGTGGCGGTGACCCTGATGCGCACCTTCGTCAGCCTCGGCTATGTGGTGGCGCGCATCAACTTCCGTGGCGTCGGCAAGTCGGAAGGCGGGCACGACCATGGCCAGGGCGAAACCGACGACATGGCCCTGCTGCATGCGTGGATGAGCGAAAAATATCCCGAACTGCCGCTCGCGCTGGCCGGCTTCTCCTTCGGCACCTATGTGCAGAGCCGCCTGGCCGAGCGCCTGGCCGCCGCCGGCAAGCCGGCCGAGCGCCTGGTGCTGGTCGGCGCGGCCGCCAAGAAATGGGAAATGGCCGCCATCCCGGCCGACACCATCCTGATCCACGGCGAAAACGACGACACCATCCCGCTGGTCGACGTGCTGGACTGGCTGCGCCCGCAGGACATTCCGGTGATCGTGATCCCCGGCGCCGACCACTTCTTCCACCGCAAACTCGGCCACATCAAGAGCTGGGTGATCCAGCTGTGGGGTGGCGGCGGCTTAACCGGGGCTGAAACGGACACCGCAAGCGCCGATTAAGCATCTATAATCTTTGGGCTTTTAACTTTTACACCAGATCACATGAAGAAAATTATCGCGGCACTGGCCACCAGTGTGATGTTGATGACCTCGGCCGTGGCGCAAACGCTGCCGGCCCCGACCATCGCCGCCAAATCCTGGCTGCTGCTGGACGCTACCAGCGGCCAGATCATCGCCTCGCAAGATCCCAACGCCCGCATCGAGCCGGCCTCGCTGACCAAGATCATGACGGCCTATGTCGTCTTCGGCGCGCTGCGCGACAAGAAGATCGCGCTGAACCAGATGGTCAACGTCTCCACCCGCGCCTGGAAGGTCGATTCGAGCAGCTCCAAGATGTTCATCGATCCGGCCACCCCGGTCAGCATCAACGACCTGCTGTACGGCCTGATGGTGCAGTCGGGTAACGACGCCGCCGTAGCGCTGGCCGAAGCCGTCGCCGGCGACGAGTCCGCCTTCGTGGTGATGATGAACAAGGAAGCCCAGCGCCTCGGCCTGAGCGCGACCCACTTCGCCAACCCGCACGGCCTGCCGAGCCCGGAGAACTATTCGACCGCGCAAGACCTGTCGCAACTGGCGCAGCACGTCATCAAGGACTTCCCGGAGTTCTACAAGATCGATTCGGTGAAAAGCTTCACCTACAACAAGATCACCCAGCAGAACCGCAACCGCCTGCTGTGGCTGGACCCGACCGTGGACGGCATGAAAACCGGCCACACCGAAGCGGCCGGCTACTGCATGATCGCCTCGGCGCGCCGTCCCAACGGTGCCGGCGAGCGCCGCCTGATCTCGGTGGTGCTGGGCACCTCGTCGGACCAGGTCCGCACGCAGGAAAGCCAGAAGCTGCTGAACTGGGGTTTCCAGAACTTCGACACGGTCAAGCTGTACTCGAAGGGTCAGCCGATCGCCACGCCGGAAATCTGGAAGGGTTCGAAGAACCAGGTCAAGATCGGTTTCGCCAACGACGTGATGGTGACCGTGCCGAAGGGTGTGGCCGCCAAGATGAAGCCGGCGCTGGAACGCAAGGATCCGCTGGTCGCGCCGCTGGCCGAGAACAGCCGTGTCGGCACCCTGAAGATGGTGGTCGACGGCAAGCCGATGCTGGAACTGCCGGTGGTGGCGCTGGAGACGGTGGAACAAGCCTCGATCTTCGGCCGCGCCTGGGATTCGATCCGCCTCTGGCTGAAGTAAACGCTGCTAGTCGGCGCTGGTGTGTTGCATAGACTCCTGCGCCCACTCGAAGGCGGCCTGTCCCACTGCGGGCAGGCCGTTGATATCGATCTCCAGCGTTTCCGCAATCCCCATCGCGCGCCCGACCTTGTCGCGCTCGAGCAGCATCACCATCATCAGATACGGGCTGTAGACGCCCTCCGTGCCCAGCAGCACATCGCGGATATCGTCCGACAAATGCATCTTGCCGACCAGATTGGCCATCGGCACCCCCAGCAGCGCATCGAACAGCGACAACAATCCCACCAGGAACAATTCATCGCGTCTGGCCTGCGGCAGCGTGCTGCACGTCTCCAGGAAACGCGCGCGCGTCAACGCCACTTCCAGCAGCGACTCGTCGCGCTCCCGGGTAGCGCCGCCCCCCAGGCGGAACATGGACACCGTCAAACCGCGATACAACTGATTCCGTCCCAGCACCATGAAGGCCTGCTGCAGGCTGGTGACCTTGGTGGCCTGGCCGCTGCTCGGCGCATTGGCCCATTGCAGCACCTGGTAGGTCATGCCCGGATCGCGCTTGGCCACCTCGATCATGGCCGGCAGCTCGGCGTCGGTGCGCAGCAGATTCAGCAGCTCGATCGAGGTCATGCGACTCTGGTCGATCTTGGCGTCCGGGTCCACCTTGTCGGTCGTGGTCAGGAAGTGACCCATGAAATAATTGGCGCCCCACGAGGCGCACATGCGTTGCTCGTCCCACGACTCGACGCCGTCGACCACCAGCTTCAGGCCCGGGTAGCGCAGGCGCAGCTGCTTGGACAGGATCTGGAATTCGGCCAGCGTGTGTTCGTTCAGGTACAGGATCACGAAATCGCACAGGGCCAGCAGCGGCGCATCGTCCGCCTCCAGCGCCACGCCGCGCAGGGCCAGCTTGCCGCCGGCGGCGCGCAGCGCCGACAGCGGCGCCTCCGACAATCCGCCAGCGCGGCGGTCCAGCAGGAAAACGGTGTTGGGAGCAAGCAGCGGCAGGTAAAGATTTTCAGCCACTGCCTCGACGCCGATCTGCACCATCGCCATGCGGCTCTGGGCGAACCCGGGCACGTCGGCGGCGACCAGGGCATCGATCATCGCCGCGTCCGGCGGCGGCGCGCTGAAGCGGTAGCCGGACAGGCGATGGCGATCATCGACGATCTCGGCGCGGGTGACCATGACCTTGCTCTCAGGCGGCGCCACGGCGGCCGGAGCGGAGGCAGGCATTGCGGCCGGCGCGCTGACCGGGGCTGCGTCGGGTTCGGGCTTCGATTTCAGAAACGATAAAAATCCCACTACGGCCTCCGTTCGGTCTGGCTAACCTTCCGATCATACTATAATTCCCGCCTCTCACTTAACTTGGAAAGTATGCCCATGACCGACCTGACCTGCCCTACCGTCGTTACCTACCAAGGCGGCCTGACACTGTCGCGCATCGTGGCCGGCATGTGGCGCATGAACGAATGGAAGCTGACGCCGCAACAGCGCGTCGAATGGATCGAGCAGGCGCTGGCCATGGGCGTGACCAGCTTCGACCACGCCGACATCTACGGCGGCTACGGCGTCGAAGCCACCTTCGGCGAGGCGCTGGCGCTGCAGCCTTCGCTGCGCGAGCAGATGCAGATCATCAGCAAATGCGGCATCAAGCTGGTGAACGGCGCGCGTCCCGAGCACACCATCCAGCACTATGACACCAGCGCCAGCCACATCATCGCCTCGGCGGAAAACTCGCTGCGCCAGTTGGGCACCGACCACCTGGACCTGCTGCTGATCCACCGCCCGGACCCGCTGATGGACTTCGACGACATCGCCGGCGCCTTCGCGCAGCTCAAGCAGGCCGGCAAGGTCAAGCATTTCGGCGTGTCCAACTTCAGCCGCCACCAGTTTGAAAGCCTGAACCGCCGCATCGCGCTGGCCACCAACCAGGTCGAGTTCTCGCCGCTGAACGTGGCGCCGATGTTCGATGAAACCTTCGACGGCCTGCAGGACCTGGGCGTGGCGCCGATGATCTGGTCGCCATTGGGCGGCGGCCGCCTGTTCAGCAGCGACGACGCGGCCGGCGTGCGCGTGCGCGCGGCGATTCAGAAGGTGGCCGACGAACTGCAACGCCCGCTGGGCAGCGTGGTGTTCGCGTGGATTATGCAACTGCCTTGCCGCCCGCTGCCGTTGACCGGCTCGGGCCGCATCGAGGCGGTAAAGGAAGCGGTGCAAGCGACCCAGTTCAGCCTGAGCCGCAGCCAGTGGTTCGAGATCCTGCGCGCGGCGCGCGGCCACGAAGTGGCGTGATCAGTCGCCGTCGTACACAACCGGCGGGGCGACGCCCGTCCAGCCGGTCTTCCACGCCGCGTTCAGCAGCAGCGTGAAGCCGATGTAGCAGGCAAAGAACAGCACGAAGTAAGCCTCCTGCAGCCATGCCAGCAGGCCCAGGTTGACCAGCAACAGCACCAGCGCGCCCCAGCTTTTCTTTTGCTTGGAACTGGGGAAGCGCACGGTCGATACCATCAGGCTGCCCACCGCGAACAACAGCAGCACAATCAGTCCGCCCTGCAGCACGGAGGTGGCCGGCGACGGCCACGCCACCACCACCGACGCCACGCAAGCCGCCCCCGCCGTGATCGGCATGCCGACGAAGTAGCGCGGATCGGTGCGGCCGACGCTGACATTGAAGCGCGCCAACCGCAGCGCACCGCAGGCCACGAAGAAGAAACTGGCCATGCCGCCCAGCCGCAGCAGGGTCGGATGATCGAGTGCCATGTGCTGGAAGCCCCAGCAATACAGCAGCAGGCCCGGCGCGCAGCCGAAATTCATCACGTCGGCGATGGAGTCGAGCTGCATGCCGAAGTCCGACTGGGTATTGGTGGCGCGCGCCACCATGCCGTCGAGCGCGTCAAACACGCCGGCCAGCACCAGCAGCACGGCGGCCAGGCGATAGTCCTGGGCAGCGCCTTCCCGCGCATTGTCGACCGAAATGACGATGCTGCCGAAGCCGCAGGCGATCGACATCAGGGTGACGATACTAGGCAGGGCAAACTTGGCGCGCTGCATGCGCTGGTGGTGTGAGGGCTTCAAATCGGGTGCAATCCTAAATAAACGCCAAGCTTAACATGTGTATCGAAAGCGGCGAATCCGGAATACGGCTTAGAATCGGACTCATGGCACAGGAGCACATCATGGAAAAATGGCGATTATCTCTGGCGGCGCTGCTGAGCTCAGCCTTGCTGGCCGCTTGCGGCGGTGGCGGTGGCGGCGACAACTCGGCCGTGACCGGCCCCACCACCAACCTGCCGCCGGCGATGCAGGAACCGGGCGCGCCCACGCTCACCGGCAACACCGCGACCGACGGCTTCAACTGGTTCAACTACCGGCGTGCGCAGGTGGGCTTGTCCACGCTCACGCGCAACAGCCGCATCGACATCGCCGCGCAGGGGCATTCGGACTACCAGCGCCTGAACCGCACCATCACCCATGAACAGACGCCCGGGCTGAGCGGTTTCACCGGCATCTCACTGACCAGCCGGCTGAACGCGGCAGGCTATGTACTGGCCGGTGACTTTGTGGCCGGGGAAGTCATTTCCGCCACCACCAGCGGCTCCGGTTTCTTCCAGGCCGAGGAGCTGATCACCGCCATTTACCACCGCTTCGTCATCTTCGAACCGACCTTCAAGGAGCTCGGCACGGGAGCAGCCACCATTGCCGGCAGCTATACCTATTTCACGGCAGACTTCGCCGCCATCAACGGCTTGAGCGGGCTGGGCGCGGGCAAGATCGCCATCTACCCGGTCAACAACCAGACCGGCGTGCCGGCCAATTTCTTCAGCGACAGCGAATCACCCGATCCCGTGCCCGACCGCAACGAGGTCGGCTATCCGGTCAGCGTGCATGCGGACCAGCGCAGCACGGTGGTGGTGCAAAGCTTTACCATCACGCCGCGCGGCGGCACCGCGCTGGCCACCCGGCTGCTGAGTTTGGGTGCCGGCACCAGCCAGGTGGCCAGCGCGGCCGCCATTGTGCCGCTGGCGCCGCTCAAGGCTGCGACCGTGCACGACGTCAGCTTCACCGGCACGGTCAGCGGCGCGGCTGTCACGCGCACCTGGTCGTTCACCACCAAATAAAAGCGCCGGATGTTGCAGGATTTTAACTGCGAAAGCTAAGGGCTCTGCTATCTTAGCGGTAACACCAACAGCCCATCCACCCGATGACCTCAACCAGCACGCCCCCATCCACCGAGGGCCACGTATTGCAAGTAGAGACCGGCTTGCAACAGCTGATGGGAGACCGCGACCTCTACCTGCAAATCCTGCGCCGCTTCCGCCAACGCTATCCGGACAGCGGCTGCGAAGCACGCAAGGCGCTGACCGGTGGCGAACCCGGCCACGGGCAACGCATCATCCACACCCTCAAGGGCGCAGCCGGCATGATCGGCGCACAGCAAGTGTATCTGCTGGCCTCGCAACTGGAGCCGCTGTGCGCGGGACCGGCGGCCGGCTGGTCGGCGCTGCTGGCGCAGCTGGAACAGGCGCTGCGCAGCCTGGTGGTGGAAATCGACGGCGTACTCGATAACGAAGGGCAGGCTCTGCTGGCGACGGCGCCGGCGCCGGCGGCCGGCAACCTACACCAGCCCGAAACCAGCATGCTATTACAGCATCTGGCGCGCCTGCTGGATGAAGGGGATGGATCGGCGATCGATGTGCTGGAGCAATCGGCCACGGTGCTGGCGGCAAGCCTGGGCGTGGCGGTATTTCAGGAAGTGACGGAAGCGGCGCACCAGTTCGATTTTGAAGCGGCGCTGGCGAGCTTGCGGGCGGCGATCAACTAACGATCAAAGCAAGCCACCCTAGCGCGTATATTCCTTTTCTTCATCGAAGGCGTCGGCGCACTCCTTGTCGCAGAAGCGGCGCACATTATCGAGCGGTTTCTCGCAATACCAGCAGGCCCCCTTGGGCGGCAGCATCTGGCGCGTACGCGCCGGCGTCATCGGCGCGGCGGCGGACGGCGGCCTGGGCGGGCCGTCGTCCGCCATGCTCTCTTGTATCGGTTCCACGATCCCCTCCTTTCCAGGCCAAGCTCAGGTCAGTTGCAAGATTACTTCAGCGGAATTATCGCAAGCATGAGAATTATCAACGGTTGCATGAACCGCACAGCCATTTGCGACAATCAATAATAGCAGGATAAATGCGACGGTCGCTGCGGCAAAAGACGGCGAAATATTTTTCAATGAAAACCCTGCCGGCGATAGGCAAGCCCTGTCAGGTCCGAGCGCTTATAATCCAGACACCCCAACTGACGTGCCTGGATATCGCATGCAAGAAAATCACTTTTCCGCCCGTGTGCTGGGGCTGGCCAACCTGGGAATGATCGTGGTCGACGCCAGCCTGCACATCGTGCTCTGGAACCAATGGATGGCCAGCCGGTCCGGCAAGTCCGCGCACCGGGTGATCGGGCAAGACCTGTTCGACCTGTACGGCGAGCTGCGCGGCCAGCGGCTGGAGCAGGCAGTACACAGCGCGCTGCAAAGCAAGCTGCCGCAGACGCTGTCGCCGGCGCTCAATCCGTCTCCGTTTCCGCTGTACCCGGCCGGCAGCTGGGGCGGCGAGCGGGTGGAACAGGCGGTATCGGTGACGCCCTTCAACGAGGGCCAGGAACGCTACTGCCTGATCGAAGTGAGCGACATCAGCACCATCGTCGGCCGCGAGCGCCAGCTGCGCAGCCAGGCCGAAGCGCTGCGCGCGCAATCGTATGTGGACGGCCTGACCGGCATCGCCAACCGCCGCCACTTCGACGTCGCCATGGACCGCGAACTGCGGCGCGCCATGCGCAACGAAGGGCAGCTGTCGCTGCTGCTGATGGACATCGACTCCTTCAAAGCTTACAACGACCACTTCGGCCACCAACAGGGCGATGCCTGCCTGACGCTGGTGGCAGAGGCGTTCGCCTCCATGCTGCAGCGTCCGGCCGACCTGGCGGCGCGCTACGGCGGCGAGGAATTCGCGGCCGTGCTGCCGGACACCAGCGCCGAGCAGGCGGCGCAGCACGCCGAAGCGATCCGCGCCAAGATCGCCGCGCTGGAAATCACGCACGCGCCGGCGGCCATGCGCCCGCACGTGACCATGAGCATCGGCGTGGCCACCTTCGACAAAGACCACCTGGCCGATGTCGCCGCCATGCTGGCCGCCGCCGACGGCTGTTTGTACGCGGCCAAGAAGGCCGGCCGCGACTGCGTCATCGTGTACCGTCCGCAGGCCGATGCGGCCTGATTATTCACTCCCACTCACCGACAGGATCCACACAATGAAATTACGTCACCTCGTTCTCAGCCTGGTAGCCGTGCTGGCCGCGCCCTACGCCCTGTCCGCGCCTGGCGCGTGCAGCGGCAAGGCGCCGTCCGGCGAACTGACGGCCACCCGCATCGCCGCCGCCAACAGCACGCGCAGTGAGCCGGGCTTGTACGAGGGACCGGTATGGATCAAGGACGCGCTGTACTTCTCGGACTTCACATTCGGCCCGGGCTTCCCGTCGCGCATCCGCAAGCTGGACGCCGACGGCAAGGTCAGCACCGTGATTGAAGACAGCGGCAGCAACGGCCTGGCGACGGACGGCAAGGGCAATCTCATCGCCGCCACGCACAAATACAAATCGGTCTCGCGCTACACGCTGGACGGCAAGCGCAGCGACGTAGTCAAGCAATACGAAGGCAACGTCTTCAACTCGCCGAACGACATGGCGCTGGCGGCCGACGGCACGCTGTACTTCAGCGACCCGGCCTTCCAGCGCGATGCCGCGCCGGGCGGCCAGGACAAGACGCGCGTGTACCGCGTGGCGACCGACGGCAAGGTCACGGTGGTGGACGACACGCTGAAGAATCCGAACGGCGTATCGCTGTCGCCGAAAGGTGATGTGCTGTACGTGAACGGCATGGTGGGCGAGCACGGCGTGCTGCGTTCTTATGCCATTGTGAATGGCGTGCCGCAGCAGGGCAAGACGTTGGTGGACAAGCTGGGCATCCCGGACGGCATGGCGGTCGACTGCCACGGCAACATCTACGTGACGGAGCATGCGGACCAGCGCCTGAGCGTGTTCACGCCGGCGGGCCAGAAAATCGCCACGATCAAAGTGGACGCCAACGTCACCAACGCCGCCTTCGGTGGCGCCGACGGCAAGACGCTCTACATCACCGGCGCCGGCGCCGTCTGGCAGCTCAAACTAGCCGTCACCGGCTCGCCGTATTAAGCGATATTTTTGTTGAGTTCTTGCGTGACTTCAAAGTTTCGATCTGTACGACGACTAATGTGTGACGACATGGTGCATGGATATCCTACACAGATGTTCCATTTGACCTCTCCATCTGTCGTCACTAATATTAATCGTGCAGATCGAATTCGATCTAAAGAAGCGCAACCAGACATTGGCCGAGCGAGGTCTGGATTTCGCACATGCCGACAAAGTATTCAATGGACCGACGAAAGAATGGCGGGACGACCGTTTTAGCTATGGTGAACCACGATACATTACGTTCGGGCGGCTAGGTGCTAGGTGGGTGGTGATCGTCTGGACGCCACGAGACTCAGCCCGCCGAATTATCTCAATGAGGCACGCAAATGCACGTGAAATCAAAATTTACTCGGGCCAAGTGGGTCGATCCTGACGATGCGCCGGAGTTGACGACTGAGTTTTTCAAAAATGCCGTGTCTCGCATCGGAGACCGTATCGTATCGCAGGAAGAATTTGTTGCCGCAGTAAAGCGACTGGAAGAAGAAGCGCCGGCTATCAATGCTTCGACCATCAAAAAGCGCCTGGCGGCTGTCAGGCGCGGCAAAGCACGCACTTCTTCTGCCGAAACAGTGTTCCGAAAGCTCTATCGACGCCTTCCTTGACGCGAATAACCAGCACTGCCAACTATTTCGATGCAGAAGCGGCTTGAATTAAATAGAGCCCGCAGCTAAAGGGCATTCCTGAAAAATCGACATTCTGTGTACTAACCTGTGTACTAAAAAGAAAAAGTGTCTCGCTGCGCGCTTGTCGACGGGCCGCTATCATGAGCACCAGGCTGGCGCTGAGCAGCGCCAGCAAAAGTTTAAAGCACCAGCATAGTTTTAGCGGACGAAAAGCCGGCTCTTCACCGGCCTTGCTGGTGCCCCGATTGCTGAAGACTGCACCTTGAAGGGGTGTATAGATGAGTAAGACTGCCCCAAACTGGGCGATATGGAAACGCGTCCGCGACGTGAATGCCAAGGAGGCTGTCGCGTTGACGCTAAATATCGAACCCCGCACGCCCGGGACTGTGAGGACACAGGAGTATTCCGATCGGCTTTTTTTGATCGAGCGTGTTCTAGGAGCAAACATCCACATAACCCTAGCAGACCTTGCTAAGTGGTCCCATTCTATGGAGTGGAATATTCCTCTGGAACTCGGCGCTATGGCCTCTGTAACCGCGATTATCTATCCGTCTCCGCCACAAGATAAAGCTTTTGATATTCTAGGCTCGATCATTGCGCCAGGTAGGGATCTGGCCGAGCTGCAATCTGCCCTTGAATCTGAAGGGTGCAAACTTGTAACAACGGAGGATGGTTTGGCAATACATGTCCAGGATGGCACCGTGGCAGGCTCCATGCGTGATATTAAGGACATTTATTCGGTCGCGAGTGACGCGTATAGTCGCTCCAAAAATCCGAAGATAGGACAACTCATGCGCGCGTCCCAAAACTCTGGTGGCGGAGCATCGCAATCTAATGTGCGGTTAGCACACGGGTACGTGAGCTCTCTCGCTGTGGAGGCAGGGAGAGTGCTGGTCAAATTAAACGAAAGCGAGAAACCAAAGCCAAGGGTTGAGCTTTCTTGGCAGGACGAGGCCAGAAAAGAGGCAAATGCGGCTTATCTGGAAGCAAAGAAATTAGGTTATGAATTAGGCAAGGAAGAGATATCGAGAAAAGTCGAGGAGCGACTTGCTGCAAGGCAAATAGAATCTACTCGGGGCCGACTAACAGCTCCAAACATTCTTCGAGAAGCGTTGGCGCCAACTAAGTGGAAGAAGCCCAGCTCCAGCACAGGGAAAGTTGGGGAAATCGGGGAAGCCGAAAAGTAGCGATCGGGGGAAAATTCCCGGTGATTTAAAATCAAGGAGAGCCAGTGCCCATAAGGGTTACTGGCTTTTTTTGTTTTACTTGCCGGGGAAAATCCCCAGCTGTGAAGTAGAGCCATCGAATATCACAAGGAGTGACATGACATGGCAAGCAACCAAACCTATGCTGTATCTGTAAGGGAAACGATGACGACGGCGCAAGCCGCAGCCGCCCTCAACCGCAAGCCCCTCACGCTGAACCGCTGGGCATGGACCAACACCGGTCCGGTGCGCCCTCTGCGCATACATGGCCGCTTGGCGTGGCCGAGCGATGAAATCGCGGCGCTGCTGAGTGGAGTTCAACAATGAGCGCCGTCCCATCGCCAAGCTTGCCGACCGTGGGCATGTCGCGCTGGCTGCAGCTCCAACACATAATCCCCGTTTCGCGTGAAAAGTGGCGCCAGCTTTGCATGGCTGGCCGCGCGCCGGCACCGGTTCGCCTATCTGAGCGCTGCACTATGTACCCGAATGCTGAGGTGCATCGTTGGCTGGCCGATCCCGTCGGCTATCGCCAGGAAGGCGGTGCAGAATGACTGCCAGAAAACGAAACGCCTCCGGCAAGGGAGGCGCTCGACCTACAAAGCTGGCGGGCGGCGTAGGTGGGCAAATCAAAGTTCTGAAGTGCTCCAACCAGTATATCGCAAAGCTGCGTCGGGAAGTGCGCCGCGCCGGCCTGTTCCTGCGCGACACCACCGGACGCAGCCAGCGCGAGACGCTGCTTGGCGTGCTGCAATACCTTGGCAGCCGTGGGTTAAACACACTGGAGGGCGTCGGGCTTGGCTTCTATCGGATCGCCACCCGCGTGCAGGAGCTGCAGGAGGCGGGCTTCAGCATTGACTCGCGCCCTGAACGTGTCGAAGGCCCGGACGGCCTGGTGCACTGTCGCATCGCGCGTTACGTCTTCTGCGGCCGCCTGCAGGACGCGCAGGGCAAACTGGATCTTGGTGAATGATCGCCGCCGCCCACCGCCTTTGCGCCGTGGCGCTGCGCCCGCTGCCGCCACCACCGCCCAGCCTCTTGGTCCTGCTGGCGCTGGTGTGCACGGCAAGCAAAGGGTGTGCATGACCGACGCGTTGTACTTGCGGATCAAGAGCTTGAACACCCGGACCGTGCGCGGCGTTACTTCGCCCAAGAACATCGTCCGGGTGGCGGCCTTGCACAACCTGCGCGAGATACAGGCCGAGTTGGGCGCCAACGCCACCAGTGGGATCAACCCCGCGCGCATGCACCTGAACTACCAACTACGCGGCCCAGCGACCGCCGACGATGTGGCCGGCCTCGCGCTGGCGCTGCTGGACAACGCCGGCGTGCAGTCGCTGCGCCGTGACGCGTGCATGGCGCTGGAACTGGTCGTGAGCGTGCCGGCCGATACCACCATCGACCACCGCGCATACTTCTCCGCCGCCGTGGCATGGGCAGACGCCCATTTCAATGTCCCTATCCTGAGCGCCGCCGTCCACCTGGACGAAGCCGCGCCGCATTGCCACATCCTGCTGCTGCCGCTGGTCGCTGGCCGAATGCAGGGCGGCGCGCTCGCCGGTGGACCGGCCAAGATCCGCGCCATGCTGGCCGACTTCCAGCAGCAGGTTGCGCAGCGCTTCGGCCTGACCCACCAGCCGCGCGCTAAGCGCCTCAGCAAGCCGAACAGGGATGCGTCCGGTCGCATGGTGCTGGACGCCCTGCGCGCGCGCCCTGAGCGCATGAGCGAGCCGGGCATGCGCGATGCGCTTATCTCAGCCCTTGGCAGCCAGGCGGAGACGCTGCTGGCACTGCTGGGCTTAAGCATGCCGACCACCAAGGAGAAGGCAAAGAGCTTCGCGGACATCATGACGGCGCCGTGCAAGCCTGATCGCACGCGTCGCGCAGCATCGAACACGATGCATATAGACGTTGCACAAAATTTGAGCAATCAGGATGGCAAGAAATTCGACAACGTCTATGTCTCTGTAGACGTTGCTCCTTCACCCTCCCCAAATCCAGCAGGTGCGCAGCCGCTGCAGCCGGCCACCGACCAGGCGACCGGCACCGCCGACCAGCGCCAGCACTCAGCCGAAAACTTGGCCCAGCAGCAGGCCGCCCAGGTCGAGCAGCGCGAGGCCCGCACCGGCGCCGCTGACCAGTCGGCCGAGGGTATGCAAAGTCCTCTGCACACCTCCGCGTCGACCACCGGCCAAGCCGCGCCGACCAGCGCCAGCACCGCGCCGGCCAAGCGCAAGCGCACTGCGACAAGTCGCCACTCGGCCGACACAGGGGGTGTCCGCAAAATTTCGGCCCCCCCTGAGCCATGCAGAGCCGGGCGAGGTCGACGTGAGCAATTCTGCACGCACCACGCCGCAGTCCACCGTCCGCGCCGGCAGCAGAGATGCATCCAGATCTGGACACATGCCCATCGGTGCGGCCAGCGACTTCCACCGCCAGCGCGATGACGACCACCCGGCCGCGACCTGGTGCAGTGTCCGCGGTGAGTTCGTGCAGGCCACCGGCCCGCCGCCCAGCGCCTGCCACTGCACCAATGACCAACCAACCGGCCCGGCGGTACCGGGAGCGAAGTGGGATTTCCCTACTTCGAATAACTTGAACCGAAAGGCAGCACCATGAAATTGAAATTGAACAAAGACGGCTCGGCCGTCGTCAAGGATGGCAAACCCGTGTACGTGCACGACAGTGGGCGCGAGGAAGCGTTCGACGCCACGGCCGCCTGGAGGTTGGCATTGAGCGCGCACTTCGCAGCCTCGCCGGTGATGGCCGGCCTCAAATTGCCCGCTGACGTGGCCGCATCATTTTTCGGCGACGCGTTCCGCCTCGAAGGGGGCAAGCTGATCGCGATCGATAAGCACGGCATCCAGTTGTATTCGCCAACGCGCCACGGTGAGGCGGCGAACTTCGATGAAGCGTTTGGGCAACTGGTCGACCGTTACGAGCGCAAGGGCATGATTCTGCGCGAAGGCGGCGCACTTCCCGCACCTGGTGCTGGTGCTGCCGGCGCTGCGCCGGTTGGCCAGCCCGCCGCAGGCCGCGCGGTGACCCGCCAGCAGTTCGACTCAATGGACCCGGAACAACGCATGCGCCACATCAAGGCCGGCGGCTCTGTCGCTGATGGCGCCACCGGGCCAGCACCTGCCGCGCCTGCGCGTGGCGCCAAGGTGATGACGCGCGCGCAGTTCGACCAGTCCTCGCAGGGCGACCGCGCGGCATTCATCAAAGCCGGTGGCTCCGTGTCCGACTGAGCAAATCGGCCCGCTGAGCGGCTGGCGCTGCTCGGCTAGACCAACCTACCCGGCGAGGCGTGTTCGCGTCGCCACGGAGCGATAAACCGCCTTGCCGGGTAAACGGAGATGGATATGAACGACAGAGAACTCATAAACGCCGCGTTGCAGTGGCACGCAGCCCACGTCCGCCGGCTGGCCGTAGGCCGGGAGAAGCGTCGCATCGACGCCCAGCTCAAGGCCGGCGGCGATGACGGCTGGAACCTACAACGAATCATTCAGCAGAACGAAACCGGCCGCCAGATCACCGAACTGAAACGCCGCGAATTGGCCGCCCTGCGCGCGCTGGCCAAGGTGTGCGCGAAGCAGCGCGGCCACCTGCAGGCCGCCGACGTCATTGACGTGGACGGCGCCGTGGTGCTGTTGTCAGCCTAATTCCATAACCGCCCACATGGGCAGAAAGCAAAACATGAACCCGACTATCTACCGTAACGGCGAGCCCGCTAATCTTGGCGGCCCCGAAATCCTTGTCATTTGCGGCGACATCTTGCGCTGTAATGGCGATGTCGGCGACGATGAGCCGGTACCGCTGGAGGGTATGCAGTTCGCCCGCGAGGCTGTAGCTGGCATCCTCGCAGCTGCGCGCGCCGGCGGCTACAAGCAATGCGATATCCTGGAAACGCTGCTGCTGTGCGGTGATTTGACGCCACGCATTGGCGCCATGGCCAGGGACGCATGTGCGGCCGCCGGAGTTCCCGCGCTGCGTGAGCTGTTCGCCCGCATCGGCCCCTTTGTGGACGAATGAGCCGCTTCTACCTTTACCCAGCTTGACAGATTCGCACCATGGCCAACATCCCTACCGCCGTCGCAATCCATATCCTGCAAGGGCTGGCGTGCTTTGACACCCCCGAGCAGGTGGCCGCCTCCGTCAAGGTGAATTTCGGCCTGGTGCTGACCCGCCAGCGCATCGAGGCGTGGCACCCTGAGCGGCGCGCCGGCGCCAAGCTTGGCGCGCACTGGAGGGAGATATTCTACGAGACGCGCGCTAGACTGCTGGCCGAAGTCGAGAACATCCCGATTGCCTGCCGGTCTTACCGTCTCAAGGTGCTAGACCGAGTTGCGCACCAGGCTGAGGCGATGGGCAATATCGCGCTGGCCATGCAGATTCTGGAGCAGGCCGCGCGCGAGGTCGGAGCCGAGCAGACCGGCTAGGACTGGCGCTCAGTGCAGCCCTGCATGCTGGCCGCATGCGGAATTTCATCCGGGTTGCAAGGTGCGACGGGAATGGTGGCGCAGCCCGCAAAGGCGCACGAAATGATGATGGCCGTGATGATACGAATAAGCTTTTGCATGTGGTATTCCTAGAATCTTGCGAGTGGTGGAGATTGGTATAGGAAAAAACCGCACACGTTTTAGCCAAATTGCATCTCACACGCAAAATAAAGATTCGGGCCAGCCAGCGTCACGAGGATCGGAGCCGGCGCGCACTATTCCAAAGTGCGCAAATTTAAACCGCGCACCATCTCGGAAAGCTAGCGTTCATGCGGGTTTGAGGGAATCTAGTGCCGCACCGCCCGAAACGATAGTTGCGCATTTTCGACCCGCTGCGCAACAAAACGAACTTTTCAAAAGGAGAGAGCATGCCCAGATGGACCGACGCAGCGCGCGCCAAGCAGGCCGCCCTGATCGCCCGCTGGAAGCCGTGGCAGGCCGCCACCGGGCCGCGCACCGCCGACGGAAAGGCCAAGACTGCCCGTAACGCCGACAAGGGTGGCGATGCTGGCCGCGCCCAGCGCCTTGCCGATGCTCACACCGAGCTGAAGGCGGCGCTAGCTAAGGTGGACAGGCTCAGTAAGGCGAAACGTCGCAGGCGGGAAGCGCCCTGATGGGGGCTGCGGGTGAGGGGTATGTTGCAGCGCGTATCTCGTATGCTATCTGCGTCCATCCTCAATGAACACTTCAGTTAACTTTATGTAGTTCCGAAATGCAACCTCCATGTTGTTATTTTTGAATTTAAGGAGGATGTGATGACCACTCAAGCGGAAGCCATAGAGGCTTTGATTAAATTAAGTCGAGATTCTACGGCTGGAACAGCCGTAAGGTGCGCAGCTGCCGAAGGTTTGGGATATGTTGGAGGCTCAGAGGCACGGACCGAGTTGCTAAAACTCATGACGACACATAATGCTGGAACTGATATCAGGTCTGCTGCTGCAAGGGCACTCGGCCATGCAGCTAAAAGCTAGCAAGCTGATACGGAAAATCCTGCAACGCCCGGTTGTGGGGAAACCCCACTTTGCCATCGTCAGCTCTAAAACCGGGAAAATCCCGGTATTTTAAATCCCATAGCGCTGCCGGTGCCGATGTCCTGAGATTTAAGGAGATGTTTGCCGGCGCGCTAGGTGCAGCCACCGCCGCCATTCGCGAGAACTCGCGAGCCTTCGCGACTCCTCGCGCGGTCGGCTGTAACGGCACCTGACACGGCACCCGTAACGCCTGCAACGCATTGCAGGTCAGCGCCAACGTTTCGGGAAGCCTATCGAAAGAGTTTCGGGAACCCTTTGCGGAAGCCTATCGGGAACCCCTTCGAAGCCCCTTGCAAGCCCCTTCCATGAGCCTGCGGCGTCCGCATTCCGTCCGCAATTTGTCCGCGCCGCTGCGGACGTGCTGCGGAAACCCAGCTGGTTCCTATCCGGTACTAGGCCGGTTTCAACGGGCGTTGAGCACTCGCTGGAAATCACTCAGAAGCCGGGTAGATTGCGGGGGGGGACTTTAAGTCCCTCACTAATTCTGCAGAATTAACCTCCGATAGAATGAGGGAATGTCAAAAACTCCCAAATTCCCCGGCCCGCTGACCGCGCGCGGCGCCGTCCTGGCTGTGCTCTTGTCCGATGCGGACCAGACTGGCGTCGAACCGCTGCAGGGCCGCACGTCGTTGGCCGCCATCGTCAAGATGCTGAAACGCAAATACCATTAGCCCATCGAGTTCAGCAGCTTCCCGTCCAATGCTGGTGATGGCCGCGCCACTAGGGCGACGGTGTACAGCCTGTCGGTGACGGTTGTGATGAAAGCGCTGGACAGCGGCGGTCGGGAGTGGCTGGACAGCAGAATGAGGGCCAACGCGTGACTTCGCAGCATGGCTGACATCGTGCGTTAAGGTCGGAAGGTTCGAAGATGTTTTGATGCTGCGCAAATGTCAATGATGGGTGAGGGAAAGGCACCACACCTCCCCAGAGAAACGTGCCTTAATGTTGGCCGTCATACGTTGCTGTTCAATTTTTGAACTATAATCGGCGCAAGATGCCGTACATTTTTGTGTGCGACTCAACCGTCAAGGTACTTTCGAGCCGAAAAGAGATGATGCCGTGCCGCTAAGCATGACCCGCCCCGCAGACTTGCCTGATTTCTCCAAGCCGCCCTTGAACGAGGTTGTGTTGGGTGTGCAGTTTTCTCCACCTGCTGGATACACACAGATTCAAGCTGGTGAGGTTTGGAGCCTCTATCGGGAAAGATATCCTCGGGTAGAGGAATATATGCCTTTACCACCGGCTTACGAACTCTTCGGGCTTCCAGGTATGGGGCAGACCTCCAATCAATTTAGTTTCTTGGAGGGGCCATTGCATGACCGATATTGGTTTCTACGGCCTGCCGGGGATGAGCTGATTCAATTCCAAAACGACCGTCTTCTGCATAATTGGAGAAAAGTCGGTGACAGCTCTAATCCATACCCAAGATTCGAGAATATGCTCCCTCAGTTTGAGGATGAACTGAATGCTCTAGAGCGTTATGTGACTAGATTAGTTCCGCAAAAGCTCACGATAAATCAGTATGAAATCTCGTATATAAACCATATACCAGTTAGCCAGACTGGCGATTTTCGGGTGGCGGAATGGCTAAACTTCTTGAAGGAAGTTCCCGCTGATGCCGAGGGATTTCAGTTTAGTTTTCGCGAAGTTATTAAGGAAAACGAAGACTCTCTCTTGGGAAGACTGATTTGTGAAGTGGTTGGCGGCTATAAGCCAACTGGAGAGAGATTGATTTCTCTATCGCTGACGGTCCGCGGAGCTCCGGGTGATTCGACAATAAAATCTGCGCTTGATTCTATCGTTAAAGCCCGAAGGATAATTGTTGATAAGTTTTCCGAAATAACTACATCAGTAGCTCACAAATTATGGGAGCGAAAATAATTATGAATAACACGATTAGCGCATTTTCTGGATTAGATACTTCGTTTGTTAGGGGCGCACAGGCTCGTGCGCAAAGGGGTACATTGGTGCACTCTGCTCATTGGCGAGCTGCAGTGGCACGCCGACTTAAGGAGCTTGTAGCGCTGCAGGCTGGTTGGGATGGTTATAAGGCTATTCCGGTTAAAGCTGAAAATGCTTCTTTTGCACTTGAGCTACTCGGTGTTATATGTGATGTGCACACACAGGCCCCGCAAATCGTCCCTGGAACAAGTGGAGATTTGCAGATTGAATGGCATACCGCTGTTGGGGATGTCGAGATTCACATTGCTGGCCCCAATAAAGTGCATGTGTGGTATTCCATTGCGGCAGACGATGATGATGGTGTGTCATGTGAACCGCGAAGTAATTTTAAAATGGTAGCGGTATGGGTAAAAGAAATCGCAGGGGACGAGATTGCCACTCAACCTGCCATCGTATGATGCCAGTGGGCGAGTAACTCCACATGACCATCCTGGCATACTGGCGGATGATTGGGTTATTCGTCGTATTTCTCAGCAGTGGGTCATAGCTGATGTGAAAGTCCCCGGAGGAAAACGCCTTTCCACACAGGCGTTTGAATCTTCATCCACCGAGCACGGGGGAGGCTTGTCTTTGGATTTGCAGACGCAAATCTTGGAGGCCGGCGCAGATGTGGTCACGCACGTCACGACTCCTAGATGGATAGCGTCTGTTCGACTTAAGGTTCAGTCATTCCGTGAGTTAGAGTACCTAGTTGGTTTTTCTCCAGTTCTGGCCGCCCCTGGTATTGAGGCTAATCCCCATCATGGAGAGGCGTGGGGGGATGACACCAAAGGAAAACGAAAAAAACTACTGCGGGCTAGTGAGTGGCTGGTGCCCATTGAGGGATGCCAAGTCAGTCCAGATTGATTCCTAGGGGTTGACGGCAATACTTGTATCGGCTGAACCTTAATCTCTAAGAGATAACTGTTTTTATTTCCTGTGTCGCAACATCATCCCACAGGATGCTAATCTTCGTTGCGACGAAAACGCCTTGACGGTTTACTTCTGCTGCCTATCCTAAAAAAAGCACCGAACAAAGACGGTGCCGGGTTTGACAGCTCGAACTGATGAAGGCGGACAACCGCCACCCTGGCGGCTTTTTTTCGTCCGTACCATTGCGTCTCCTATGGAGTGGCGGTGGCGGGGAGGCTTCGGCCTGCCGGTTTCCTTTGTCACCGGTCTGTCAACCCTGCCACTTGCCGCTCCTCCCGTTTGACAGCGGGTTGTGCGGTTCATCACCGACAATGGAGGCTACAACATGCCAGGCACCACCACACCCAGCGCTAGCACGGCGCGCGCACCATCCCACATCACCAACCTGCTGGCCGAGCTCCACCACGCCGACCACATCATCAAGACCATGCTTCGCGCCATGACCGTGCAGCAGCAGGCGCGCGTCGGCGCGCAGCTGGAGGCGGCCGGTGTAGCTGGCGAAGGAATGACACGCCACCACGAGCGCGCGGCCGTCATCGCGGCGGCCACTGCGGCCCCGGCCAGCGCCACCACCGGCACCGCGCCGGAATTGCTGGACATCGAGGCTCAGGCGGTCGACGTCCTAACGCAGGCAGATCACGCCGACATTTTGCTGCGCCTGCTGTTTGAGCGACTGGACCAGGAGGCCGACACGATGCCCGCCGGCGCCACCATCAACTGCCTGGCCACCTGCACCGCGCGCACCGTGGAGCTGATGCGCGAGGCTGGTAACAACATCGTGGCTCTGGTGGCGAAAGGTGGTGCGAAATGAATCGCCCGGTGATGGTCACAGGCCCCGCCACCGGTGCGACGGTGTACGACGTATTCAACGAACGGGGCGTGGTGCTGCTGCTGGGCGTGACCCACGCGGTTGCACGTCGAACAGTGGACGAGCGACAGGCTGCAGCTGATCCACAGTGGGCCGGCGAGATCCGCATTGTGCTGGCGCGGCGCGGCCCCGAGGTACTGGCAATGCGGACTACCATCGAACGTGTGGCCGGCCGGGTTGAGGTATGGTGCGAGGTCGACCGCCTGCTGCCCAGCGGCCTGTCGATGGCAGAGTTGTTCGTCAAGGTGCGGCCGCAGCTGGTCGCCGCTATCGAGGAGGCCGCCGCCCGCGCACCAACCCAGCAGCCGGCCCCGCAGGCGGTGGGCATGAGCATGGATGTGGGCGCCGCTGACCCGGGCGTTGTGCTTCAAGTGCACGACCCGGTGGCCTGCACAACGGATATGGCCGGCCAGCTAGATTATCTGCAACGTATCGTCGAAAAGGTGATTGAGGGGCAGCGTGCTTGCGGGGAGTGGCGCATGGGGCTGTAGTTACGGTTTTTCATGGAGGGGACTGCGCTTGTGAAATTAAGTAGCGAAATGCCGCCCGAGCCTCACTTCCTCGTGAGCAGCGTCGCAACGATCCCGCCAATTGCAATTAGCGGAGTAAGCCAAGCAAGCCACCGCCCCCAACTTTCGTGACGCGCTTTCGTCTCATGGCGAATTGCTTCGCGCAGCTTTGCTCTTCCAGTCTGGCTAAGTGTTTGCTTGTAAAAATATTGCCCCCCTTGCCAGTCTTCATTGTCATCGTCCTCGAAGGGGCGAGGCGGGGTTGGCAAATCCAACTTTCGAGCTTTTGCTAAAACCGAATTGCTTCGTAGGAGTTCCTCTTCCTCATTCAGCATATCTAATTCATAGCGATGGTCCCAATGCACGGACTCCACCTGTTCTGGTGTCTGCTTGGCAGCTCTTGCCACTTGAACTCGATGGGTGAATATTTCATTAATCAACATTCGGTCCATTGATATTCTCTTTAGCCGAGAAATAGGAAGGCGTCGTATAACCCAAAATCGGAAGCCGACGAAACGAGGAGCGGATTGGTTTTTCATATTGCTATTTTACAATGCACCTAAGCTCGTAGTTCCTGTTAGAAAACGATCGATTTCCAACATCACCAAACATCACAACCAATCACTGTTGAAAATATAAGGCTTGCTATTTCTAACAGGTGCATATATTCCAACAGTGTTTTCTAACAGCCCTAACCGGGAGATCAGCATGGCAACCTTCGCATACGGCCGCGTCAGCACCACCGAACAGAGCTCCGACAACCAGAAGCTGGAAATCGAAGCGGCCGGCCATGTGGTCGATTACTGGTTCGCCGATACGATCAGCGGCAAGACCAGCGCGACGCAGCGCCCGCAGTTCGCCGCGCTGCTCGGCCAGATCCGGAACGGTGAAACGCTGGTGGTCGCGAAGCTGGACCGCCTGGGCCGTGACGCGCAGGACGTCGGCGCCACCGTCAAGCTGTTGGCTAGCCGCAAGATCAGCGTCATCGTGCTGCAACTGGGCAAGCTGGACCTGACCTCGCCAGCTGGCAAGATGATGCTGACCATGCTCGCCGCCGTGGCGGAAATGGAGCGAGATTTGCTGGTGGAGCGCACGCAAGCGGGCCTGGCTCGTGCGAAGAGCGAAGGCAAGACACTGGGTCGCCCATCGAAGACGACCGCCGCGCAGCGCGCCGACATCATTTCGAAGTACACCGCTGGTGAGAGCGTCAGCGCCTTGGCGCGCATGTTCAGTGTCTCGCGTGCAAATATCCTGGGAATAGTTAAGCCAGCGTAGTTGCTGGTGCAACTCCCTCGGCCCAGCCCGTGCTGGGCTTTTTTAATGGGGAGGGCGTCCTTATTCCTGAGCGCATGCAGTCGAGAAGTCTACGCATACGTCACAAAATTTAGTCGCAGTGCATCTATCGAAAACCGAAGAAAGAAGGTATCCTAAAATTGCAAATATGCAATCGAAATTAAATTTTGGGTACAGCGCTTATGAAAAATCCTGGGCTATACGCGTTTTACGAAAAGCTCTACTTCCATGAAGTCGAGGCGCGGGAACAAATGA
Source organism: Duganella sp. BuS-21 (assembly GCA_041874725.1). GTDB lineage: Bacteria > Pseudomonadota > Gammaproteobacteria > Burkholderiales > Burkholderiaceae_D > Rugamonas. The sequence continues at coordinate 6,482,925 of CP097466.1, forward strand.
CCACACGCCTTCAAATTCCACTGGCATTGTTGATCTCCATCGTCGGCGCCCTAGGCTTCATGGTTCAAAATCTGGAGCGCGGACAGACCGGCGCGTGGGCCCACATTTTCTTCTGCCTCTTTCTCGCTTCTACCGCATTTTTGACGGCCAGCGGATATCACTGCATTCGATCTGCTTGGGGCCATGATTATTCCATGCTGCCTGTCGCCTCAGACTGGGACGACTACCACGAGCAATGCGTGGGAACTTATGCTATCTATCCAAATAACAGGCAATTGGTTTGGACTGCCATTCAGACCGGGATACACGCAAAGTATGTCGAGTGTGCCTCCGTGAATGCACGAATCAATGAGCTGCGTTCGTTTCATTACCACATGACAATAAAGTATCTCATCGTTGCTGTTGTTCTAGGATTTTTCGCATTTGTGAGCTTCTACTTTGGTAACCTCGACAAGTCCTCGCATAATAAGGCGACGGAAGTTAGGCTAGTTGCCCCGATTGAATTGAAAGGAGCCGAAAATGGCAAATCAACACCCCCCACCGCCACCGCCACCACCACCGCCGACTCGCCACGTTAGAGACGACCGACGCCCTCCAGCTCCACCACCACCGCGTAGAGGTTAAGAATGACGTCAAACAAACCGACAGCAGTTCCACCGCCGCCGCCGCCGCCGCCAACCAGGTCGGTGAAAACAGAGGTGGACCCACCGAAAGTTGTTGTTCAGGTGCCTTTAGTAGAGAAAAAGTAAGAAGTAGCGCCCCATGCACTCAGCAGACAATTGCTGAGTGCAGTAAGGATTAATATCGAAAGTGAGCGGATTGCTGGACACGACGCAAACTCAGCAATCCAGGTCTAAGTCGAATTAGGCTGCAGCCCCAAACCGACCGACCACTACCTTGTTACTTTCGTTAATCTGGGCATCAACGAAGGTAGCCCAGAGCTGTAGGATCTTTCGGCGCTCGTCCGCATACTGGGCGCGGTTATACACTCCTTTGATACCCTTGATGGAGTGAGCCAGTGCCTTTTCAATCGCATCGGACGACATCCCCATTTCATGCAGGTGCGTGGACGCCGTGCGCCGGAAGTCATGTATGACGAAGTGCTGCACGTCCGCCTTCATTGCACGCACCGCCTGGTTGAGCGTCGATTTCGCAATCGGCCTATCCTCATAGCCGCGCCGCATGGGAAACACGAAGCGCTGGCTGTGCGACAGAGTGCGCAGCTCGCGGATCATCTCGACCGCTTGGGCCGATAGATACACCCAGTGCTCGTTGTCCTTCTTCATGCGCGCGGCCGGGATGCGCCAGATGCCCTCCTCCAAGTCGAACTCCTCCCACTCCGACTCAATTAGTTCGGACTTGCGCACCATCGTGATCACCAGCAGGTGCAGCGCTAGCTTATAGGCTCGACTCATGTTGGAGGCGTAGACCGATCGCAGCAGACGGCCTATCTCGTCCGGAGCCAGCACGCGGGTGCGGCTCTGCGGAGTGGCGATGTACCGGGCGACTAGCTGCTGAGCGGGATTGATCGCGGCCAGCTGGCGCGCGATGGCGTATTGGTACATGCGCTTCAGGACGTTGCGGGTGAACAGCGCCGACTGCGGCGCGCCGCGCCCTTTCACCTTGTCGCAGATGGCCAGCACGTCGCCGGCGTTGACGTCGACCATCGGCTTATTCCCGATAGCCGGATAGATATCCTTGTCCAGCGCCCGGCGCGTCACCGTGCTGTACGATTTCGATTTCGGCTCGATTTCAGTCTGATACCAGTGATCGCCAAACGCGCGGACGGTATCTAGCGCTAGGGAGGCGCCCCGATCCTTCTTCGCATCGGCAATCGGCGAGACGCCGGCGGCCACCGTCTCGCGGTACCGGTCCGCCCGGCCACGCGCATCCTGCAGCGTAACCGATGGGTATTCGCCGATCGTCACCATGGGCTGCTGCTTGCCGTGCAGAGAGTAGCGATAGCGCCAAATCCTCGCCCCGGACGCCATGACCTCAAGGACCAGGCCGCCGCCATCGGCGACCAGGTACCGTTTGTCCTTGGGCTTTAGCGCCTTGATGCGCTTGTCGTTGAGGGGAGTGGCGGATTTTGGCATCGTTAGTACACAGTCTTAAGTACACATGGATTTGTGTACTTAACTGTGTACTAAAAAAGTGTGGGTGTCAATCGGCATTACTTGGCAAACTTTGCACCTAAGTCTTTGATTCTATGGTGTAGAATCGCGAACTATCGGCAACGCCTGACATACCTTGGCGACTGTCTACTTTCCGATGCAGAAGCGGCTGAAGATGACGCCTAGCAGGTCGTCGGAGGAGAAGGCGCCGGTGATACTTGAGAGCTGTACTTGCGCCAGCCGCAGTTCTTCCGCGAACAGGTCCAGCGATTGGTCGCTTTGCGCCGCGTGTTCGCCCGCCCGTTCCAGATGCGCGCCGGCGTTCTTCAGCGCGATCAGGTGGCGCTCGCGCGCCAGGTAGAGCGATTCGCCGGTCTGCTGCCAGCCGGCGATGCGCAGCAGTTCCTTGCGCAGCAAATCAATGCCGATGTGCTCGTGCGCCGACAGGTAGATGTGGGTGGCGTCGTCCATCTGGTCCACCGCCGGCTTATGGCCCGACAGGTCAATCTTGTTCCAGATGCGCAGCACCGGCACGCTTGCCGGGAAGGCGGCGGTGATGCTTTCATCCGAACGCGACGGCCCGTGGTCGGCGTCCAGCAGATGCAGGATGACGTCGGCCTTGCCGACCTCGGCCCAGGTGCGCTCGATGCCGATGCGTTCCACCACGTCCACCGCTTCTTCCGCCGCGCGGATGCCGGCCGTGTCGATGATATTGAGCGGGATGCCTTCGATCTGGATGGTTTCCGTGACCTTGTCGCGCGTGGTGCCGGCGATCGGCGTGACGATGGCGACGTCGTTCCCCGCCAGCGCATTCAGCAGCGACGATTTGCCCACGTTGGGCTGCCCCACCAGCACCACGTTCAAGCCTTCGCGCAGCAAGGCGCCCTGCGCCGCCTGTTTGAAGACTTGCTCTAATGCGCTGACGATGCCCTTCAGTTGCCCGCGCGCGTCGGATTTTTCCAGGAAGTCGATCTCTTCTTCCGGAAAGTCCAGCGTCGCTTCCACCAGCATGCGCAGGTTGGTGACGCTGCCCACCAGCGTGTTGACCGTTTTCGAGAACGCGCCCGACAGCGATTGCGAGGCCGATTTGGCCGCCGCTTCGGTCGAGGCGTCGATCAGGTCGGCCACCGCTTCGGCTTGCGCCAGGTCGAGCTTATCGTTGAGGTAGGCGCGGCGCGTGAATTCGCCCGGCTCGGCCAGTCGCACGCCCTGCTCCGCACCCGCTTCCAGCACCCGCGCCAGCAGCATCTGCAGCACGATCGGGCCGCCGTGGCCTTGCAGTTCCAGCACGTCTTCCCCGGTGTACGAGTTCGGCCCCTTGAACCAGATGGCGATGCCCTGATCGATCACGCCGCCATCGGCCTGCGTGAACGGGATGTAGGTGGCGTGGCGCGGCTTCAAGGCGGTGTCGCCGAACAACGCAGCGATCAGCGGTTTCAGGTTTTTGCCGGAGGCGCGCACCACGCCGATGCCGCCGCGTCCCGGTGCGGTGGCGATGGCGGCGATGGGGGAGGAGTCGATATTCATAGACCTATTGTAATAAAAAAATCCCATGTGGCTGTGCAGCGGCCTTGGCCGGTGCAGCGCACATGGGACTTTTAAGCAACAGCTTGCGGTAATTAAGCTTTTACAGGCTCAACCGCGCCGAACTTCTTGGAGATCACATACTGTTGACCAATCGACAGCACGTTGTTCACCACCCAGTACAGCACCAGGCCGGACGGGAAGAAGAAGAACATGACCGAGAACGCCAGCGGCATGAACAGCATCATCTTGGCCTGCATCGGATCGGCCGGCGCAGGATTGAGCTTGGTGGTGATGAACATCGAGATCGCGTACAGCACCGGCAGGATCGCATACGGATCGTGCTGCGCCAGGTCGGTGATCCAACCCATCCACGGCGCGCCGCGGATTTCCACCGCCGCCTGCAGCACGTAGTACAGCGAGATGAAGACCGGCATCTGCACCAGGATCGGCAAGCAGCCGCCCAGCGGATTGATCTTCTCCGATTTGTACAGCTCCATGGTGGCCTGGTTCATCTTGGCCGGGTCGCCCTTGTAGCGCTCGCGGATCGCTTGCATCTTCGGCGTGACCAGCTTGACCTTGGCCATGCTGCGGTAGCCAGCGGCCGACAGCGGGAAGAACAGTAACTTGATCAGGATGGTGAACGCGATAATGGTCCAGCCCCAGTTGCCCAGCACCGAGTGGATCTGCTCGATCACCCAGAACATCGGCTTGGCGATCATGGCCAGCCAGCCGTAATCCTTGACCAGTTCCAGGCCCGGCGACACCGGCTCCAGCAGCTTCGATTCCTGCGGCCCCGAGAACAGCTTGGCATCGTTGCTCACCGTCGCGCCAGGCGCCAGCGTGCCCAGCGGCTGCTTGATGCTGATGCCGTAGACGTTGGTGTCGATCTTTTCGGTGGTGATGTCATGCGTCAGCTTAGGCTGAGGAATGAAGGCCGACACGAAGAAATGCTGCGAGATCGCGATCCAGCCGTTGTCGGCCTTGGTGGCGTGTTCCTGCACCACAGGCTTGCCGGTCTTGGCCGATTCCTGCGCGGCTTTTTCCAGCTTTTCGAACTGCAGCTTCTCGTAGCGCTTTTCTTCCGTGTACAGGGTAGGACCGGTGTAGCTGCTGTTGAAGAAGGAGTCGCCGGCCGGCTTGTTGCCGTCGTGCGCCAGTTGCAGGTACAGCTGCGGCGCCACCGGCGCGGTGCCGGTGTTGGTGACGTCGTGACGCACGTCCACCACGTAGTCGCCGCGCTTGAAGGTGTAGGTCTTGGTCAGCTTGACGCCGCCCGATTCCGATTCCAGCACCAGTTGCACCTGGTTGGCGTCGTTCAGCATGCGCGGGCCAGGCTTGGCCACGAAGCCGGTGGTGTGGTTCGGCAGGCCAGGCGCGCCGATCAGGCCGGTACGGGCCAGATAGGTCTTGCCGGTGGCAGCGTCCACATCGAACAGCACGATGTTTTTGGTATTGTCGCCCGGCTTGCACCAGTCGAACAGGCCGAAGCAGCCACCGAACCAGCCCGGATGGCCGTTTTCCTTGTATTTGAGCAGTTCCAGACGGCGGATCACGCCACCCTGGGTATCAATGTCGGCACGGACCACGTCGGTGGTGATGGTGATGCGCTCGGCTTTGAACGGCGCGGCATCGGCAGCAGCGGTGGCGCCCGTTCCTGGCACGGCGGCGGCGGAACCAGCTGCGGCAGCGGCCGGCACATCGGATTTCTTCGCCTCAGGCGCCTTGGCCGTCTGCGCCGGCGGCGGCGCAAACATCGATGGATGGCCGTTGGAGATCTGCCAGTTGTTCCACAGAACAAACAGCGACACCGCAAACACGATCCACAGGATGGTACGTTTATTGATATCCATTATTTCAATCAGGAGTGGTTGCAACCGCAAGCGGTTGTAGAAGAATTCGATTTGCCAGGCACAGGATCAACACCGCCGGGATGCCACGGATGACAGCGGCACACGCGCTTGACGGCCAGCAGGCTACCCTTGGCGGCGCCATGGACTTGCAACGCTTCCAGCGCATAGTTTGAGCAGCTCGGATGAAAGCGGCAGCTCGGCGTCATCATCGGGCTGATGGCCAGTTGATAGAAGCGCAGCAGGAAGCGGAGCACGGTTTTCATGGCGACGACTCTGGCGGCGGCGGCGTGGAAGGCAAGACCGGCCGGCCCACTTTCGCCTGCGCGGCGAACAGACGTGTCAATTCCACCCGCAAGGCCGCTTTCAGCTTTGCAGTGGTGGCAGGTCCGTCCTTGCTGTTGACCGGCTTGGCCAGGCGCACCACGCAATCGATGGCGGGCAGGCCGGTGGTGCGGAACAGCTCGCGCGTGACACGCTTGATCGTATTGCGGGTGACGGCGCGCGGCGCAAAGCGCTTGGCCACCACGACGCCCAGCCGCGCATGCGGCAGTTGGTTCAGACAGGTGTACAGCACGAAATGCGCGCTTTTTTGGCTAGGGCGCAAACGAAAAACGGATGAAAATTCATCCGTTTTAACGATACGCCGAGCGCGCGCGAAGTCGTGTGAACCTTCGCCTGTCGAGCCGCTGTTGATGCAGCTGTCCACGCGATCAGCTAACAAGCTAATGGCTTATACAGCCAGACGCTTGCGGCCTTTGGCGCGGCGTGCGTTCAGCACTTGGCGGCCACCACGGGTAGCCATGCGTGCGCGGAAGCCGTGGGTACGCTTACGGCGTACAACGGAAGGTTGGTAAGTACGTTTCATGTTGGTCTCGCTAAAAGCAGAAAAAAATGCAAAATCGGGTCAGACGGCCCGTCAGTTTTTGGTGCCAATGACACTTCGCGCACCCATGCCAACACTAACCGGCACAAGCTGGGTCCATCTCATCGCCCGCTAAATCCTCGCTACTCCATATCGCTATCCATGTGAAGAAACAAGGAATACGGGCGGGGAACCCTGAATTATCAGCATTTCGGTCCCGCTTGTCAACACCAGACTGCCGCCAATTACCGTCCCGCCCCCGCCTTGGGCACGAAAAAATCCTGCCGTGCCTGTGGATAACTAAGGCGAGCGAGAGTAGAATAGCGCGTTACGTGTGAAAAACTTCAAAGTTGCCCACACCCTTATACAGCAGTAAAGAACAAGATAGCGATTC